>JBDREA010000054.1:0-11142 GCA_043820265.1 Candidatus Altarchaeota archaeon
ATGTCTCTTGAAAAAGACGTCCAGGAGTTCCCTGTAGGTTGTTTTTTCAGGATCATAATATATCTGTATCGCTTCTGCGTGGCCTGTCAGACCCGATGAAACTTCCTCATAGGTTGGATCCTCTTTTTGGCCGCCGGTGTATCCTGAGATGACTTCAACAACCCCGTCCACCTTCTCGAAGTCTGCTTCAGTGCACCAGAAGCATCCTCCTGCAAACGTTGCTATATCGTATTTTTCTTTGTCCATCAATTTTTTTGTTTCGTCCATTTATTCATCCCTGGCGTAACTTGTGTACGCTATGAATGCAATTATTAAAACTCCCACTAGTAACAGAGCAGCTTTAATCTTTTGTGATCTTGTAAGAATGTATTAACCAATAAATATAAAATAGATAGTAGTTTCAATAAAGATACCATATTAGTAACCTTTCTTGACTACAATCCTAAGAAACAAATCAATAAAAAAATTGACCCAGGACAAACCAAGATTTAAGCATTCACTACCTTTTAAATCGCCCAAGGTCTTGGGTTTTAAAGTGGGCATCAGAACCCCCGGATACAAGGAGACCGACCGACAATGTGGCTTCAGCCAATCTATCTGCAAATTCGAGGCTGTGGTCCGGGCAATAAGCGTCGATGCCGTCAACACCTTGTCTTTTTAATTTTCCCACTAAATCCTTCAAGTCGTCAAGTGAAGCCCTCTGAAGACGTCTGTTTCCCGATGCAATATGGGTGGCGAATGCCTTCCCCCCAGCATGATGAAAATTCCCAGTTGCGGTTAGAAGATCAGGCGCCCTATACCAAGGCCTTGGGCCTCCAAACACCGTCCACAATTTCCTCGAAAGCTTACGCTCAGCTCTAAATCTCTTTCTCTCCTTCAGGTTCCCAAATGATTCTTTCCCCAAATCATCAATCCTAAAAACTTGGCCGATGAGGTCAAGGTTCCCCAAATCAGAAAAAAGCTCCGAAGCAAGACATCTGTAAGGACTTTGGTGTTTTGACAGCTCTTCCTCAAAAGACGTATCCGACCTCCTTAATTTGAATCCGGCACGCCGCAGGCTATCCCTGATAAAAAAGGCCTGGGCAATCTCCGACCTCCGGCTAGCTATCCAGGATTTCATGCCTTCATCGGTTACGTCAACTGCGACACCTAATAAATGGATTTTTCCCAAACCCCTAATTCCAGTATATCTTCTGATTTTTGTGGTTACCTCCATTCCCGCGATAATCTCCGAACCCTTTTCATCTCCGGCGAGCCTTTTTAAATCTCTTAGATGATCCATGGAAAGAACAGCGCCATAAAGAGAAAAATGATCGGTTACGACAACAGTTAGACCCTTCTGACGAACCTCACCTGCGAGTTCTTCGGGAGTGCGCCAGCCATCAGAGACAGTAGTATGCACGTGGCCGTCGTATTTTGACTTTAACGTGGGGGGCAATTCCATCTCCTCGGCATCTATAAATCTACCTGTACTGAGATCAGCCCTTACCCTGTGGATGATACGTCTTTTCCCCGGCCCCTTAACGTGTATATCTACCATAAGATTATTTGGGAAGGCGAGGAATAATAATGCATATTTTCCCACATCACAGCCACGACAGAGCCTTTTTATTCCCATACTTCTAAAGCATTCCATCGATTAGAAAGCATAATCTAAAATGAGAATCCTTTTACTGCACAGCGACTACCTTGCATTCGAATGCAAGAAGAAGGCTATCAAGAGCGCGGAGGATGTGGATTTGAAATCCGGACGTGTTGAAAATGTCTTGGTATGCTTCTTGTGCGTTGAAAAAGTTGATGAGAAAGACCCAGAGGGAGTCGTGAAAAAACTACTCGAAGAAATCGATAACGTAAAAACCCAGGTTGGGGCCGAAGTCGTAGCATTATATCCGTACGCTCACCTTTCTGATTCTCTCGCATCTCTTCCGATCGCTCAAAAAGTTTTAACTGACGCCTTTGGAGAGGTAGAAAAAAAGTATCCGGGATCGATCAAAGCACCATTCGGATGGTACAAATCATTTGAGTTAAAATGCAAGGGACACCCCCTATCTGAGCTTTCCCGCACCATCCTCCCAGATGGAGTAGAAGTAGTTGAAAAAGAGCTAAAAGCAAAGGAGAAAGAGGAGGACTCAGAAGCCCTTAAGGCCGAAGAAAAGATCAAAAGCTACTGGCATATCATGACGCCAGATGGCAAACTCCATGACATAACAGATTACGATTTTAAGGGTCAGAAGAATCTGGAGATCTTTTCGAAATATGAAAAAGAGAAAGTTCGAGCCGTCGACCAGCCTGCACCCCACATCGAGTTGATGAGACGCCTTGAGCTGGTAGACTACGAGCCCGCTTCTGATCCCGGTAACTTCAGATACTACCCCAAGGGCAGGATGATAAAGGCCCTTCTTGAGGAGCATGTCACAAAGAAGATTTTAGACTATGGCGGTGTGGAAGTCGAAACACCTATCATGTATGACTTCGAACATCCGACACTGAAAAAATACCTTGCGAGGTTTCCGGCAAGGCAGTATCAGATTCTCTCGGATGAGAAAAAGTATTTTCTTCGATTCGCCGCCTGCTTCGGGCAGTTTCTGATGGCTTCCCAGGCTACTTTGTCATATAGATGCCTCCCCCTAAAACTTTATGAACTCGCACGGTATGCCTTCCGTCGGGAGAAAAGCGGGGAGCTAACAGGGCTCAGGAGGCTCAGGGCTTTCACGATGCCTGACGTCCACGCATTATGCTCGGACATGGATCAGGCGATGGAGGAATACCAAAAGAGATTCCATTTATCCCTTGATACAATGCAGTCTATCGGATTGGATAGAGTCGACCTGGAGTTGGCCGTGAGAGTCACAAAGGATTTCTTCGAACAAAACAAGGAGTTCGTCAAGTATCTTGTTAAGCAGTACGGAAAAGCCGCGCTCGTCGAGATGTGGGATGAGCGCAAATTTTACTTTGTCTTAAAGTATGAGCTTAATTTCGTCGACAACCTGAACAAGGCATCAGCTCTCTCAACCGACCAGATTGACGTGGAAAACGGGGAAAGATACAACATCAGATATATTGGGATGGACGGCAACTATAAGCATCCGATAATCCTTCACTGCTCTCCTTCCGGTGCGATCGAACGGGTGATTTACGCTCTGCTTGAAAAAGCATATAAGGTTGGAAAGGAGGGAGGAGTATCATCTCTGCCGCTCTGGCTTTCACCCACGCAGGTTAGGATCATCCCGTTATCTGAGAGCTTTTTAGATTTCGCAGAGGAGTTGGTTTCAAAGATTGAATCTGAAAATATTCGGGTCGACTTGGATGACCGCTCAGAGTCGATGGGGAAAAAGATTAGGGAAGCCTCACGCGAATGGGTCCCATACATCGTTGTCGTTGGAGAAAAAGAGAAGAGTACTGGAAAACTTGCTGTGAGGGTGCGCGAAACCGGCGAGCAGGTTCCGATGAAGGTTGAGGAGATCATCGCCAAGATAAAGAAGATAACCGGTGGATTGCCTTTTAGAGGTCTTCCCCTACCGAAAAAACTGAGTGAGAGACCGAAGTTCGTTTAATCAAGGTTGTGTGATTTAGGTTTCCTGTTTCTCTGCTGATTACATCCTTCGGCTGAATTATCGTCTAGCCGTATACGCCTTTCGGCCAACTAGTCAATTTAATGAGAACCAGAGGAAGGTAGGTGTGTGGAGGCAGTATGATCAAGCGAACTCGATCCTTTCCCAAGGGACTGCTTCCATCACCCGAGAGTTTCCCCCCGAGACAAGATTGGGATTCTTATCTCTGAGAATTACTAAGTAGTTCTAATATAAATACATTGTGGTTTCAAAAAGAAAGAAAGTATGATTAGCTCATATAACATCATACTTTTAATATTCTGATCGCCAAAAGCGCGGCATTGGCCCCGTTATCGATTCCCACACAAGCGACAGGTACGCCCGGAGGCATCTGAGCTATAGATAACAATGCATCCATGCCGTCAAGCTTTGCAGAAACCGGAACCCCAATGACGGGTTTTTTGGTTTTTGCTGCCACTGCTCCAGGCAAAGCCGCTGATAATCCGGCGACGCAGATGTAGACTTTGGGGTTGGTATCAGCCAAGATTTTTTCCAGTCGCACAGGCTCCCTATGAAAACTGCAGTACTCGGTGGTGTAAGAAACTTTGTTCTCATCTAACACCTTCTCGGCCTTTTTAACAACCTCTGCGTCAGACTTTGAACCGGCGATTATCAAAACATCCATTACAAAGAATTATGGGGAACAATTTAAAAAAAGACATTAACTCTCCTTTTATATCTCACCTCCTAATCTTTCCCATAATAATGGATCCGATTCGTGTTTTGGTTTTGGGGACAGGCCGGATGGGCAAACAGGTTGTGAAGCGCCTGGTCTTTGAAGAGGGTTTAGAGTGTGTTGCAGCAGTCGACAACCCTGAGAGCCCGGACCTAGGAAAAGATATCGGCTCCTTGACCGGTGTTGAACCTATTAAAATTTTCGTTGAGTCATCAGATCTTTTAAGTGATGTAATAAAGGAATCTAAACCGGATGTTGCCGTCGATTTTACTACCGCTGAATCCTGTGTCCCTAACTTGACGATTATCGCAGAAAACAAGCTCAATCTAATCTGCGGGACCACGGGGCTAAAGCCTGAACAAAGAGATGAATTAAAGAAGGTAATCAAAAAAAACAAGATAGGTGCTGTCCTTTCGCCCAATATGAGCATAGGGGTGAACGTCTTCTGGAAGCTTATTGAGCAGGCGACCGAGAAACTCAAAGATTATGATATAGAAGTCATCGAAGCCCATCACAGGTTCAAAAAGGACGCTCCATCGGGAACTGCACTAAAAACCGTTGAGCTGGTCCACAAGGTGTTAGGTTCGGATTCAGACGAGTTGACGGCCTACGGGAGGCGTGGGAACTGGGTGAGAAACAAAGGCGAAGTAGGAGTCCATGCAATAAGAGCAGGCGATATTGTTGGAGACCACACAGTCCTTTTTGCCACAATTGGTGAAAGACTCGAGTTGACCCACAGAGCCCATAGCAGGGAGGCGTTCGTAAACGGAGTGATCGAAGCAATCAGATTCATTCATTCAAAAAAGGGAGTCTACGGCATGCACGATGTGCTAGGACTTTAATCTTTAAGCCCTTCTCAGATCACACTTGGGTCCAAATACGTTGCTTCTTCGACCTTTTCCTTTTGCTGCTCTATCTTTATTTCTCCGTGTTTTTCTTCGAAGTGTTCTAGATGGTTCTTCATCCAAAGAAAAACCGATTTTAAAGTTCCCGGAGACATGACAAGAGAGCATTTCAGGCTTCGTTCGATGTAATTGGATTTATTGTCTGGGCCAGGCATCAGGTTTTGGCTGTGAGCCAGTAGCCTAAAACTTCCATCAGGTGTGAAACCTCCGAATACGCCGTTTATGGGATGCTCTCTGTAACTTAGGTCTTTGACGATTTTTGCTTCGATTTTTTCTTTTTTGGTTGCCATATCTTTTCCTCCTTTGAATCTTTATCTATATCTTCTACCCAAGGATAGTAGTTTTCAAATTCACCCAAATCTTCTTCACCAGAGAATGGTATTTCTGGTGGAGGTTTCTTTTTTCCATGGCTGAAATGCCATTCATTTACTACATCAGATATTCCTTTCTTCTCTCTTTGAGCCTTTAACCATAGGAGTATGCTGAGAATAAAAAAGATTATAATAATCAATAAAAATGCTGGCCACACAATTTGATAGATGTTTATTCCCCGATTCGGAGATAGTGGATTTTTATCTAAGCCATCTAATTTTCCGTCGTCGTCTGAGTCTGGATCATAGCTAAAGGTTCCAATTTGTCGCTCTTCATGATCCGTCAACCAGTCCCCGTCTGAATCAAAATATAGTTTTTCAAGCCCCACAGGATGTGCGTCATAGAAATCGCTTAATCCATCTGAGTCGCTGTCGTTTCTGTCATAGCGTGTAGCGTAAACGATCAATTCCATTATGTCGAGTACTCCATCTCCATCGCTGTCTTGGGTTTTCCAAATATGTGCGAGAGGATAAGGGTCCTTGAAATCTTTTATACCGTCTCTGTCAGAATCCGGGTCTTTTGGATCAGTTCCCATTTGGATTTCTCGGTAATCGCTTATTCCGTCCATGTCTGTATCAAAGTATTTCAACTCCGATTCAAGCGGGTGCGGGTCGTCAGCGTCTCCAACACCGTCCCCGTCTGAATCGTTGTTTTTGGGATCTAATCCAAGTCCCATTTCCTCCAAGTCGTTTAAGCCATCCTGGTCTGAATCCTGTTGGCTCAGGTATGATTCAAAAGGGGATTCATCTACTCCGTCGATTATTCCGTCTCGGTCGGTGTCGTTGTTTTTTGGATCCAACCCCATAAGCCTCTCGGTGAAATCGGCCATAAGGTCATTATCTGAATCGGTCTTTTCCCCGAGGACATAGAGGAATCCGTCACTTGATGAAAAAACTATCTCGAGGTTTCCGTCTCCGTCAAGATCTCCAAGAGCAGGTGAAGAGTCGATATAGCCTTCAGCAGAAAACGATTTAAGTATGGAGCCTGAGGAATTGAATATATTCAGTTTCCCGTCGCTTCCCCCAACTACTATTTCAAGCATCCCATTGCCTGTGAGATCAGCAACCGCAGGCTTTGAACGTATGGCTCCATTAGTTGAAATATGCTTTATCTTCGATCCATCGGATCCCAGGATGTAGAGGATTTTGTCTATTGCTCCGAAAACGGCTACATAAGTCCCGTTGCCATCTAGGTCACCGACTGCGGCCGAAGACTGGATAACCCCTTTAACGGAATAATTCCATTCCGCGCCGAGTGTCGTCCCCGAAATCGATTCCTGTTTGCACTCGATGTTTCCAAAGACGTCAATGGGACGGCAGACCTGCTTCGTGGCTCCAGTATTCATCGACGTATGTGATAAACTATAAAACACCTTGTCTGATGAGCCGATCAATATCTCGTTTTTTCCGTCTCGGTCTATATCAAATACCACAGGAGACGCATATACGTCGTCTCTTGTCTGAAACGCCCACAATTTATAGGGTGGCTCATACATCCCATATACGTTGTTGTCTTCTGACGAAACAACTATGTCGATTTTTTTGTCCGAATCAACATCGCCTAACGCTAGAGCAGACTTAATTGGCTCGGACATCTTGTATTTCCACCTTACAGCCCCCGTATAGCCGTTTAGGACGTATATGTATTGGTCGTTTGAAGCGAATGCTATCTCGACTCTTCTTCTTCCTGAAATGTTTCCGATAACTGGCGTGGACTCGATTTTTCCGCCTGTAGTAAAATCCCATAGTAGATTTCCCTTATAGTCCAATACATACAATTTTCCATCCGTTGAACCCACAACCACTTCAATGAATTTCCCCCACCCCAGATCGTAGGCTACGGGGGAAGACCGTATAGGGGCTCCCGTCTGATAGACCCACTTAATGGAGCCGTTGGCGTTAAAAACGACAAGGCTTCCATTATTGGATCCGACTATTACCTCTTTGAATCCGTCCACGTCCAAGTCGGCGATAATAGGGGAACCAAAGGTTTTTTTAGAAGCCAAAGAATAATTCCAAATTAAACCCAGTTCAGTTATATTGACTTCCGACTCCGCCCTGCTCCAACCCGTCCGTCTAGCATCATAACCGAGCATCGGCCAACTGTCCAATTCCCCTGTAATCTCAGCCGTAGTGTCTACGTCGACCTGGGGAGGATGCATTCCTAAAAGCTCAACTGTATCAAAGAATCCGTCGTCGTAACCGTCCAAATAGCCTTCCTCGTAATCGGCGCTGTCCCTGCTTTCATCATATCCTTCTTTGAACCTGGCATCAAAGCTGTCATCCAAGGCGTCATCGTATCCGTCCTTGAACCCGTCGTTGTAGCCGAACTCGTAGTCTTCATCAGGATAAGAGAAAGGAGGAAAGTACTCCTCCAATTCAGCGAAGGCTAGGCTTGAGAGAAGGAGAATGACCAATAATGTGAGACCATAAGATTTCATGACAGAAAAATTTGTCCTTTCTTGCTAAATAAAGAAGCCTATTTTCGACTCGTTATTATCTTCACCACGTCGCCGTCTTTCAGGTTGTGGTCTTTTCCGACCTTCATCTTTGTCTTGCAGTCGATGGCTCCGATGAAGCGTTCGCCTATGCTCGAGTGGACCTTGAATGCGAGGTCCAGTGCGGTCGAACCTCCAGCTATCAGATGGGAGTCTGGGAGGACGTTTCCTTTCTTGTCAGAGTACTTGTTTTCGTTTTCGACTGGATACGCCACGATGTATTTAAGCACGTCAAAGACTGCCCTGTTAAGGCAGGATTGAACGCCGGTCGAACCATGGACTTTTAGAAGCTTCGATCTCACGAACTCGAGCGCCCTCGAATGCTTCTCGTCCTGTTCGACCAAGACCTTGAAGTCGCCTTCCCCAGGAACGTAGTCGATTACCCCCTTTGAGTCAGCAACGCGCAATGCAAGCTCAGCTTCGGCGCAGCAGGGAACCAAATCGAATTCCTCCTTTAACCTTGCGAAATTTCCATCCTTATCCAAATCGATTTTATTTGCGGCAATGATTATCGGTTTAGAGACCCTTCTTAGTTGGGTTGCAAACGAACGGATCTCTTCTTCAGTTGGCCTTTTAAGGTCTGCGAACTCGGATTTCCTTAAAGCTCGGACAATTTGAGCTTCGACTATGCCCAATCCTCCAAGAACATCTGCGAGCTCCTTTCCAAGATCTTTCCCCTCCAGTGCCACCTTGTTTTTTATCTTGGCCCAGTTTCGCTCAATAATGGCTGCGAACCACAAATCTATCTCTTCTTCAAGGAAACGGATGTCTTCCCCTGGATCATGCCCCTTTGTAGGTTCCCCTACTTCAGATGTCGAGCCCGAAATATCAACTATGTGAACGAGAACATCAGCCTGCCGTAGATCATCTAAGAACTGGTTTCCCAAACCTTTCCCAGCATGCGCTCCCGGAACCAAACCTGCAACATCGATCAATTTCACAGGGCTAAACCGGAACCCAGACTTGACATAAGAGTTTTTCGGGTTGCTTACCACTCCGAATTCGTGACCTGGGTCTTTCGACTTAACATATCCTATGCCGATATTCGGCTTCACTGTAGTGAAAGGAAAATTCGCGATCTCTGCGTCAGCCAAAGTCAAGGCCTTAAAAAATGTGGATTTCCCGACATTCGGCTTTCCAACCACTCCAACCTCCAATTTAGACCCTCCACGAATAAACTAAAAGCGAAAACACAACCAAAAGCGACAAAAATAAAAGCGCCCCTTGAATATATGATAATCTGATATTTCGCTCTACCAGTTTATATAATGCCAACTGACCTTCCCTAGAACCCAAAAAAAGAAAGGGTTTATTGAATCCAATCCCTGCCAGAGCCCCAGTATCTGATTTCTTCCATAAAATCTTTCCTGATTCATCCAGAAGATAAAGCCTTTGAGCCAGAGTTGACGCCAAGATTAAGTCCTCCTTGAGAAAAATGTTTGTGACGGGAGAATCCAGAGTTGCATCTAATATCTGAGTCCCATTGAAATCGATAATGTATATGTGATGATTTTTTGATCCAAAAGACACTTCGTTTTTTCCAATACTGACAGCCCCAATAGGTTGAGCCAGCTCAAAACCCCATTTCACCTTTCCGTTGGTATCAAAAAGGATGAGTGAATCATCACCCAGGGAGACCGCAATTTCTCCCCCACCAATATCGGCAAAGAGAGCATATGAGCTAAATCGGTAAGAGGATAATTCCTCGCCCACCATATCAAAGATAACAAGCTTTTTATCGGATATGACAACCACTTTGTCTTCTACTATGCCCACAGCCAAAATGTAGCTTTCGACTTCAGTATCCCACAAGAATTCCCCGTTTGACCTGAAGAGATAAACCCTATCCTGCATAGTCCCTACGCAAAGAAAATCTTTGTCGAAAAATAGTGCTCTTGGAAAACCGACTTTGCCATCAAGCATCCTCTCCCAGGATACGACACCTGCTTCATCGAAGACCAATAACTTTCCTGAATCTGTGGCTGCGGCTATCCGTCCGTTTGAAGCCCTGATGGATGAGATCCCCTCTTCCCCGTCAAAGACCCATCGTTGCTTTCCAGCTGAATCAAATACATGAACGGAACCGTCCTTAAAACCGGCAACGAAAGATTCCCCGTCAAAGTCCACAGAGGCTATGGGATCAAGTTCCTTGGACCATAAAAGGTTGAAAGATTCGATAATGGATTGGGCTAAGACGATTTGTGAAAAAATGAGAATTACGGCGAGGATTATTTTTGATTTCATAAACGATAAAAATAGTGGGGAAACGGATAAAAGAAGGAAGGTTTCTTACTTGGGTCCAACTGGTTTTTCCCTTCCGACATTAAATTCGACTTTTCCTTTATTCCAGCTTATTCCAACAGACCAAACATGGTTTCCAATTCCCGCCTTAACCTTACCTGAGACTCGAACGTTTCCTGTTTCAGGGTCCCTAGTCACATCAACTTCCGCCCCCTTAAAGAGTGCTAGAGCAGCTTTTCCTGCCTTTAGAGCAGCAGGTCCGGCTGCAAATGATTTCCCATCTTCAGCAGCGCTAGCAAAGCTATCCTTAGTTGTATCGTTAACAGCATGCGCTACCCAAGGCGGGATTTTTGGCGCTTCGGTCGGGCCACCAGACATATTAAATTCCCAGGGAAGATTCCCTTCAGGTTTCTGTTCAGGAATCGCATCATTTATTGCACCAACAACTTTTTCAAACCATTGTCGTGCAGATGTTTGTTCAGCTTGCTCCCCGGGTATCGGTTTATTTAATCCTTCCCCCAGTTTTCTGATAAATCCGGCTATATCTCCCCATTTGACCATATCTGGAGTAGGCCCATCTACAATCGCTCCAGACGGAGGTTTTGTTTCTGGCATATGGATTAATACATTTGTAGGAGGTTTCTGTGGGGGCGCTACAACTTCAGGAGTCATCTTCGAATATTTTTTAGGAAGACCATTATAATAAATATCCCCACAGCTGAGCTGTGGGGTATTCAGTGTGTTATGTAGTTGGTTATCGTAGTTTGTCCTGTTTTCTTCACACTGTGTTTTGTGCCGTGCGACATTCGGATGTAGTGTCTGACTGTCTTGCTGTTCACT
>JBDREA010000055.1:0-4211 GCA_043820265.1 Candidatus Altarchaeota archaeon
GCGAATTCAAACCACTCGACAAAGCACACAACGCACGCATCAAAGACGAAGACTACAACCAGCGCGTGATGAACGAAACCAACAACAGCAGCGTCAAACGCAAATACACCGACACCCTAACCACCAAAACCTACTGGACACAAGTCCGCGAAACACTCCTCACCGCAATAACACACAACATAGACCGACACATCACAAAAACAATCCTTGCATACGCAAGGATTGCAACCAAGCTATTTAAATGTATAAATCAATATCAATAACGGAGACGAACCCTTTTCCCGTGTTCTTGACCAAGGCAAGGGTGTCAATGGTTCAAATCCCTGAAATGGTTGGGAATTGAACTCGATGCTACATTACCCGCCTTCGGCAAACTATATTTTTCTCTTACCCGCCCATAACCCAATTAGTCCTCCTCCTACTATCCCCGGAAGCCCTGGGGCCAGTTTGATTCCTAGGGTGCTCATTCCGAGGAATGTTAGTGCGAATCCGGCTATTATGCCTGTGACTACGTAGGTTGCGACTTTTTTCCCGTAGACGTGTTCTGTTCCTCCGATTAGGGCAGCGATGATGATGAGGTCGCCTGAGCCGATGCCAGTTCCCGGAAGCTGTAGAAAGCCTTCTGCGTTGATATAGGGAGCTGTTATTAGGGGGAGGATGTCTCGTCCGTGGACGTTCAAGCTAACCATGTGTTTTGTTACAAAAACAGCGATGAAATCATATGCTGCGAGAAGCAGAGATATGAGGGCGAGGTTTTTGAAGCTGATGAGTCTACTGAAGTATATACCAATGGCCAAACAAGATATGAATGTGGCGGCGTCCCTTAAGAGGACTGATTGTACTGTGACAGAAAAGCTTGCAGCATAAAAGAAGATGAGTGTCAGGCCACCGGCAATTCCTGCCGACCTCGGACCAAATCCCTCCAAGGCCTTCATCGAACCCAGAGCCATAACGATTGCGACAAAGTAACCGACTATGAAGGGGTAATGGGTGAGAAGATAAAGCATAGCTCCCGCTGAAATTATCACAACTAACATGAAGACCGGCAAAAAAACCTTTGTCCCCTCGATCTGTTTGACCTTTTTAAGCTTGATTTTGGGGCTGAGTTGTAGGGCTAAGAAACTGAAAAAGCAAACGACCAAGAAGACGACGATCCTCGCAGTGATTAGGTCCATTATTGATTTCTATGAAGAAGTATGTTTTTTAGGTCTTAAAGAAAAGAGATTAAGGATTTGGATGAAGCTCGAAAACCTTTACATAGTCAATCTCGCCTTGATCGGCTACTTCATCATACTTTCAAAGTGGCTGGGACTATACATGATAGATGCTTCAAAGTTTGTCGCCTGGATGATGGGTGCTCCGATTTTATTTGCCTGCGTTATTCTCTGGCTTAAATGGAGGACTGGATGGCAAAACGAATACAAGGGTCAGTTGATGACGACCGGGGCGTACTCTCAGATACGCCACCCAAAATCTTCTCTTCTAGTTCTAACTTGTATCGGTTTGTCCATTGCTTTCCGAAGCAAGCCAGCAGTCTTTCTAAGTATAATTTTACTTGGTAGCCTAATTCCGAAAGCTAAAATTGAGGAAGGGAAGCTAACAAAAATCTTCGGCCAAAAATACCTGGATTATTGCAGAAAAGTCAAAGGAAGGTTCATACCCGGCTTACTCTAAGTGGTCTCATTTCTTGAGAAGAAATAAACCAGTTCAGGGCGGTTCAGCGCAGCAGCAGAAATCGCTGCCTTGGCTAACGCAGTTTGCATCGCCCGATGCTAGGTAGGTGAAGGTGTTAACTGGCACAAGATCGTTACAGGTGGCTACTGCTCCTGCGCCTCCGTCGGCTGCGCAAGTACCGCTCGGATAACCTGCGGCATTGGCTACGCATAATTCATTGCATGTCTGGGGACCCGCCGCAGCTCCTGCCGCACCGCAGGTGCTGAATGTCGTGCTCACGGCCTGGATGACATTGTTTGCGACCATGATGATTATCAAACCTATGATGGCGTTCTTCATTGTCTCTTTGGCTTGTTTTCTTTCTCCTGGGTCATCTTGGCTTGCGACCCATTTGACCCCAGCGATCACGAAGACGAGGCCGGCGATTGCACCCGCCACCCGGACAATGACCCGATAAATCATACAGACGACAGAGGAAACAGGCGAAACGATGGAATCAACCATCTGGGCCGAACCAAATGTTGAAATGAGGATCAGGATGAAAAGAAGGGAGACTAAAAGGATGAAAACTCGTTTTTTGTTTTTCATCGATGTTGTTCTTTTCATTTTACTTTTTATCCCAATTTATTTTCTTAATCCCTCGATCCTTTGAAGCCTCTTTGCCAGGTCTCGGCCGCTTTGGGAGGGTCCATCAGCCAATCCTTCAATGGTCAATCCCCTATTCTGAAGGTATGAATTTAGTTTTTCGCTGGCTAGGTTAAATACTGTGTCACCTGCACCTATGTTTCCCTGTCTATAGGCAACTTCGGCTAATCCAAGTAGGGGTAGTGGTGCAATCGTGCCTTCGTCTGATCTGATATCTGCTTTTTCGGCTTTTTCAAATGACTCGATGGCTTTCTCGTATTTACCCTCCAAAACAAATGCGTCGCCCTGTGAGACGAGGGACCTGTAGAGCTGGTGGTTGTTTTCTGGATTACCGTTTAGGTTGAATACTGATGCGTATTCTGGAAACTTTTTCCCGCTTGCGATTAATATATTTCCGGCCAAAACCACCTGAACCTTTGCCAGTTCGCCTTCATCGATTAGTTCGCCCGCCCAGTTGTTGGCCATCGAAACCCGCTCTTCTGCGAGCCTTCCTCCATCAATGATGTAGACTTCATCCTCTTTTATCCGCCCTGCCTTCAGTGCTTCTTCGCTGAAAACAACTGACTGTTCCAATGCGCTGTCGAGCGTTGTCATGGTTTTATCTTTTTCGCCTCCTCTCCACTGCTGCTTTGCCTCGGTTATCTTTACGCGGGTATTGAGGTCCTTGACTCCGTAGGGTCCTTCCTCCGAGTACACCTTGAACACACCTTCTGCGTAGTCACGAATCTGCTGGGGGTCATATTTTGGGTTTTTATGTTTTGGGAAGTGTTTGTCAACATATTTTTTAGCAAGGTATTTTTGGACTACGTCCCAGGAATGCCAACTCTTTTCCCCCTCCAATTTTGCGATCTCAATTGCCTGATTAATCCTTCCTCCTCCGTTGTAGGCGGCAAGATAGAATTTCAGCCTGTCCTCTGGATGAACGTTTCGGGCTCCAAGTCTTGTAAGTGTTTCATTGACTGACTTTTTCTTGTCAAATAACGTCGCTATTCCAACAAACATGTTGTCGTCGATGTTTCGCCAGGAATAGGAGCTCGGAGTTAAATTTCCCTTACCAAGTGTTTGGAGTGTTGCTTTTGGTATGGTGCTTATCGTATCTTGAGCAGTCCCACCCATAACCTGCCAGTATCCTCTAGCTCCAGCCCCTGATGTCAGGTTTCTGAAACCCGATTCCCAGGCTCCCATCACCAAAAACAAAAAAGGATCGACTCCGAAGTAGTTGCAGTATTTTTTCAGGTTTACGGAACTTATGTTTCTCTCCGTACAGATCTTATCGATCGTCCCTCCTTTGACTTTTTCACGGGTTATACTCTGATGTATTGTGTCAGCAGCTAATCCAACTCTTCTGAGCGCAAGGGTTGTGGCTCCTACAAGTATCGAAAGCCCCGTCACCTTCATGAATGTTCTCCTGGGATGACTTGATCCCAGTTGACCAGGAATTCCACCAAATTCCACTGGTCCAGATAATCCCTGATCATCTGCCATTCCTGGAGCATTATTCCTTGGGATAAAACGTTGGAGAAATCTTCTCCTGCTTTCAGGATCTACAGTTGCTTGCGCCATTTTTTATGTATTATAGTTGAGAGCATAACCTTCTGAACAATTCATAGTTGAGTTATGCTCTCAAATATATTTGAGGACACAAATTATTCTCTAAAAAGTTGTGTCCTCAACTATTAACACATAGGATGGATACGAATAAAAACACCCTTTTTTGGGTAATTTTACCAATAACACAACCTCGAAGCCATCGATTTATCCAATCTTGTCGGCTGAATACTGCGATGCTTTGCATCGCAGATGAAAGCCGACCCTAAATTCTCGTGTTTCTAATAGGTCTCCAAGCGGCGGCGTCCGCCTTCGGCGGACCTTTGGAAACCGCCGCATGGAGG
>JBDREA010000056.1:0-38593 GCA_043820265.1 Candidatus Altarchaeota archaeon
CACGACCGCATGCCGGTCATTCTAGGCAAGGAGAACGAAGCCTCCTGGTTATCGGCCGAAAATCACGATATCGATAAATTAAAGTCGATGCTCGCACCCTACCCCGCTGAAGAAATGAAGGCTGTTCCCGTCTCACCTGACGTTGGAAATCCCGAAAACAACAACCCAGAAATACTCGCTCCGATCCAAGAACCCAAGGACTTCGCAGAAACACAAAAGACGCTGGGGGAATACCTGTGATGCGGGATTCGAAGCAGGAAATTAACAAAGTATCTATCGGGGGCAAAGTCGCATCTTCACCCGTTTTAATAATCCAATACCCTAGGTATTCATAATGGAAAAAAAGCGTGTCGCAACGATAATAGTTGCCGTCTTGATAATCGGTTACCTCGCTTGGGTTTTTTATACCAATTACATGTGGAGCCAGATATCAGGGGAGTTAGACAGCTGCACGGACGAATACGGGGAGCTGGAAAAAATAACCGAGCAAGTGATCGAATTTGACGTTTTTTCCTGCGAAGCAATCGAAGAATCGACACTGGCCGTTGAGAATTATTCAAAAAAGTGCGAGCCCGTCTATGGGAAAGCCAAGACATTCATCGAAAAAAACAAAGCCAGCCTCCAAAAGGACACAGCTGAAGCAGAGCTTAAAAGGATCGAGGAATCATTATCTAAGATGCAGCATTTAGGTGTAGAGATCGAAGACAGATCCACCTACGGATGCTTCTAGCACTCACCTATGGTATTTAATTAATGTTTCTTCGAATCATTTCACTTATGGAAGAAGGAACTTTCTGTCCGATGATAAAAGAAGCATGCAAGAAAACTGAATGCATGCTATGGTTCGCAGAAGACCCAGAAGTAAAAGACGGATTCTGCAGCCTCTACATCGCAGCCATCTACGGCAGAGACAACAAAAAAGAACTCCAGACACTAAACCAAAACCTCGGCCTAATAATGAGGAACTTCAAGGGATAGTCCTAGATAATGGGGGAATTAAAATGGGGGAAGACGAGAGTACAGACATCATCTGTTGCATCAACTGCGGTAGCATCAAGTTGAAGTCTCTTTTTGCTCCTGGTTTGCCTCCGCTTGCTGTGGTGTCTACGACCAACAAGCATCAATGCCTGGATTGCGGACACATTAGTCTGGGTTTGATGTTTGACTCAATTGAGGAATACGAAAAATTTCGCGAGGCCAAGGAGAAGAATAGGGGTCAATCCCCCGGGGATTCAGTTGGTTCTAGAGGGGACGAATCCGGATTTTCCGGGATTGGAATGGATTCCTTCAAGACGGAGTTCCGCTGCCCCTACTGCGAAAAATCCTTCCCGCAAAGGATAAGGTCAGGACATGAAGAGATAAGCTGCCCCCACTGTGAACAGCAGATTCTCTATTTGTTCGGAGTCGTAGAGGAAAGCGAAGTGGAAAACTGGATGGTCACACAAAAAAATGAAGTACTTCTAAATACGGCGAAGGGGGACAAGGAGGTGTCCTTCGAATCCCTTATCCCACTCGACGCGCTCGAAGGGGAATCCCTTCTTTTCGTATACCAAGAAAGCTTCATGCCCAAACTCTCCCAAGTAAGAGACGAAGACTACTTTGAAGAAGCACCCACCTACGCAATAAACTTCGACCTGGGTGATACGACAGAATTCTAATCGAATTCTTTTCTCCCACTCTCCCCCGCAAACTGCTTTATATTTGGTTTCCTTTTTCTTGTCGATGTGAACACTTTTGTTGCTCCAGAGAAACTCTACTTCGGCCGCATCCACTTCGTCGACGGCCCAGCAGGAGAGACGTTGGGTTACATGCTGACGTTGGCTGCCTCAAGGCAGGGGTATGGGCCGGTCATCTACGTCGACTGCCATAACAGCTTCGACCCCTACTACCTCCACAGAACCTTCAAGGACAGAGACCCTATCGGGCGGCTCAAAAAAATATTGGTCAGCCGGCCTTTCACGGTGTATCAGCTCCGGGAACTGGTCGACAAAAAGCTCGAAGAAGCCGTAGTGAAACACAAATCCAAGGTGCTCCTCGTATCGGCAATCGACGGATTCAGGGAAGACAAGGAAACGCCCATAATCACCAAAAAGGTCATGGATAGAATCGATTCTCTGACGCAGCGCTACGGCCTCATCACAGTAGTAAGCAAGTATCGGAGGTGGGAATAGATGGGAAGGACTCTAGCCACCGCCACCATGGTTCTCGCAGGCGAGTTCGCGCGCTGGAGCAAGTACCGAAGGACTCTAAGAAAAGAGGACAAAGAAGCGTTCGACGCCATGCTTGCCTCCTCAAAGCATCATTTTTCCGCGGTCGGCTACGCAGGCATAGTTGACAGCTTTGAGACCATGGCCATCTCCATCATGCTAGAACAAGAAAAGAGGATTAGAAGAATTGAAGAGGCATGGGGTATTGTTGGACGCGGAAGTCGCAGGCAACAAAGTAGCGTTGTGGGTACGAGAAAAACAGAAAGCTGTTCGCTTTGAGGCAGACTACACGGCCTGCTTCCACGTGCAGGGAAGTGAGCTCGGTGAGATAGAAAAGAAGATATCTGTTCTCGGCCTAGACACATCCAGGGTTGTCGTCAAAGACCTTGTGAGTATGGAGCTGAGGCCTGCGGTCGAAGTGAGGGTGGGAAACCTCGAGCTATTTGGTAAGGCAGTGTATCTCGTTGAGCGAGCCTGCAACTACGAATACGAGCTCTTCAACTGCGACATCGACCCCCACCAGGCCTATCTCTTCGAACACGATCTGAGCCCGCTTTGCGAGGTCGAGTTTGAAGAAGATGGGGGGAAGATAACCCAAATCAGAAAGACGGCAAGCGATCCTCCATTGGATCTAACAGTCGCCCATCTTGCGATTGAGACCTCCTACAATCCCCTGATAGACTTTGAGTGCGTCCTAGAAAAAATTAAGTTGAACAACGAAGAATATTCTGGCTCAGAGCAGAACATACTCCTAGGATTTCGCTGTGACTACCTCAAGTTGGACCCCGATGTCGTCGTCACAGAAAAAGGAGACTCCTACCTCCTCGACTACCTGACTCACAAGTTCAAGATACATGGCATCAGGTTCAGCTTCGGAAGAGACCAAGACAAGTTCCCGGTCCGAGATGGTAAAAGTTTCTTCTCATACGGCCGGGTGATCCGAAGGCTTCCCCCACACTACTTAAGGGGTAGGCTCCACGTCGACGCAGTCAGCTTCAACTACCAAGAGGGGTATTTGGAGGGCATCTTCGATCTGGCCCGACTCACCGGGATGCCGGTCCAGAAGGTGGCAAGGCTATCGCCTGGGGCTTCCATCACGAACCTCCAACTCTACACCGCCTACCGCCTCGGCTACGCGGTGCCCTACAAAACCAACATGGTCGAAGACTTCAAAACCAGCTGGGACCTCTTCATAAGCGACAAAGGAGGATTCATCTATGAACCCAAACTCGGATTCCACAACTTCGTCGCAGAAATAGATTTCTCCTCGATGTACCCGAACATCATGGTCAACGAAAACATCAGCCCCGAAACGATACTCTGCAAATGCTGCCAGGACAACAAGGTGGTGCCCGAGACGGGATACAACATCTGCAAAAAACGCAGGGGTATCGTTCCTCAAGTGCTTGAGCCCGTCATCGCAAGGAGAGTCCACTACAAATTGCTCTACGAGCATACAGGCGAGGAAAAATATAAGCACATGGCTAATTCGCTGAAGTGGATTCTCGTGACATCCTTCGGATACATGGGTTTTCGAAAGAGCAGGTTCGGGCGGATAGAGGCTCATGAATCGATTACGGCATTCGCCCGTGAACTCCTACTCCAAGCCAAAGACATCTGTGAGGAAAATGGTTTTCGGGTGCTTCATGGAATCGTCGATTCGCTTTGGATACAAAAGCCGTACGTCACGAAAGATGAGGTCGATGAGCTTGCGAAAAAAATCGAGGATAAACTCAAGATTCCGGTGAAAAACGAAGGCCTCTACCAGTGGATAGTGTTTTGCCCGTCCGTTGACGGCCTGGATGCTCCTGTTCCCAACCGCTACTACGGCGTCTTCAAGGGCGGAGAGGCGAAGGTCCGGGGAATCGAGCTTCGAAGACGAGATTCGCCAAAGATAGTAAAAGACTTGCAGCGCGAAGTCATCGATCTGCTTTATAAGGCTAAAGACGAAGGGGAGTTCCGGGCCCTGATACCTGAGACAATTCGTGTAATGCGAAAGTACGCAGCGAGGCTCAAAACGGGAAAGGTGCCGGTCTCTGAGTTGACCATCAAAAAACGGGTGTCAAAGAAGGCGGAATCCTACAAATCGGGGATAGCTGCTAAGGCTGTGATCGAGCAGCTTGAAAGGATAGGATTGGACCTTGAACCTGGAGACAACATAAAATACATCATCCGAAAAGCAGACTCAAGACACTCGTCCGCCAGATATACGGCGGTGGAGCAGATCATAGATGAACGATACGACGCAGACAAATATATCGAACTACTCGCACGATCAATGGAAACGCTACTGATGGAGTTTGGATACGACCGAGAGAAATTGATTGAGATGCTTGAATCGACAAAGCAAGTTACGCTTTCGGAGTGATTGGAATCAGAATTGAAGTGCAACTACTCTATATCTATCTGGGACGCTTTCTAAGGTTGATTCGTACATCTGTCTGGCAGCTCCGGGGAGTATGGCGGGGTGCAGCTTAGCACCTAATGCTTGGTTCCATCGTTTAAACTCTTTTTCCCCGAATCGGTCTATCAAGTGCCTTGATTTATGGAATAATGTCTTCTGGGATTCATCAAGGGTGCATTGCATCCCAATTCGGCTGGCTTCTTCTCGAACTTGGGCAAAGTCGATTTGGAATTCTAGGTCATATTCTCCGAATACCAGCCTTTTGAAAATGTTGATGGCATTATTGTAATTTTGCCATCCCTCTTGGGACGGAGTATAATCATCCATAACGATTGCTCCATGTTGAAAGGAGTCTCTGACATTTGTGAGCAGTTTTCGAACACCAACTTGGTAGGGGTATATGCCTCCAAAATCTCTCGAGTTAATGTTTTCTCGTACAGCAGATGATCTTTCGACATCATCGTTGAGATCTGGTGTGGCTGAAAGGGGAACCAATACTGGCGTGAAACTAACCTCTCTTGCAGCAGGAGTGCTTACTAAGCCTTCAAACTCTCCTCTGGTTAAGACAGAATCTTTCAATTCTGGTATCTCTTTACCTAATTCATCTCGGTATTCGTGTTCGCCCTGAGTTTGCGCATTCTTGATATTGGGTACGATGAATACTCTGTATTTTCGGTCGCCGTCTTGGATTATGGGTTCCATGGGAAGGTTGTCTAATAGCTCGTTGAAATATACTACTCCGCATGGTAGGCTTCCGAAATTGAAGTTTCGAGCATCTAGTTGGGATATTAGAACACGGTCACCAAGATTCCTTTGAGCTATTAATGGGCTGAATGTCTGTCTTAGAAATTCCACAGATCGTTCAGTCTTATCTGATACAATAAATCTTGCCTTAGCCATCTTTTCAGCAAAATCTTTGCCTTCTGTACGTTTTAAAAAATCAGACCCGGTTGCATAGTCCACTACATCATAGTCTAAATACCCTCTACCTGCACCTAATCCAAGCAATGTTAAATCTTTTGGAGTATCCCCACTCGCTGAAGTATAAGATGTTAATATCAACTCCGACATTACTCGTCCGAACCATGGCGATAGCATCTGTGGAAAAAGTGGCATAGTGTGAAGTATGTCCGCTGCATCATCGAGAGTCATTTTTTCGAATTGATTTCTAACCAGGTCTTGTGGCCGAAAATCAACTTTTTCAGAGAAAAATCCTCCCTTGCCGTATAAGAAAAGATCCTGAAACTGGGAATATGGGATCGCATGTTTGAGAACCCTACTGATTAACCGTGGATCTGTTATCTTATTTCTGGCAATGACCTCTTTAGCTCCTTTCTTTCCTTGAAGTATCCTTCCTATACCTCCAGTACGTTCAGACTCCTGGAACATCGCATTAAATTGTCTTATGAAATCAGCTGTATCATCAGGTGTTGTTCTAAATCTATTGCCTCCGTTTGATGAATTTTTTAAGGACATAATTCTTCGAGTATCAACTAGGATGTGTTAGGATAAATATCAGATAAACTAGTCTAATCTACTTTTTTTCTTCAGTTTTTTGTAAGCACCTATCCCAATGAATATGGGTGCACCGATGACACAAAATGGGCATACGGCCAAACCAACAGCTGCTTCGCCGACTGCTAGTGCGCCGAGTGCTCCGCCAGCCGCAAGCTCAAGGTTTCCTGTACCCTTTGAGTCCTTCTCCTCTTCGGAGCCGGAGCTGTTTTCATTCATAGAAATCAATTAGAATTCAATCGGAAAAAAGCAGGATCTATTTCTTACCCATCTTTTTCTTGTGTTTCTTTTTTCTTCTTGCGTCCTGGTAGCTTGTCTCTCTTCCTTTTGTCATGACAATCTATATGTGGCTATTAATTAAATAATTACTTGATGATTCGGATAGTCGTTGACACAAACCTTTTGATTGCTGGAAGATGGAAGCCGGAAAGCGCGTCGAATCGAGTGCTGGATATGTGCCTTGAAGGAGTCGTTCAGGCAGTCTACAGCCCGAAAACCAAAGACGAAAACCTATTTATTCTTGGCAAAGTCAAGGCGCCGAAAGACTACGTCGACAAAGTCATCAGGTTCTACAACGCATCCGTTCATATGACTCCTAAAGAAAAAATTAATGTCATAAAAGAGAACCAATCCGACAACCGGTTCCTCGAAGTAGCCGTGGAAGGAAACGCAGACTACGTGATATCATCGGACCACCACCTACTCGACGTGAAAGAATACAAAGGAGTAAAGATAATAAAACCCTCGGAGTTCATTCGTATAATAGAAAAGATGATACCCTGAAAAATTTAATTTTTCGTTAGAGTTATCAATGTAATTTCCGGCCGGGCAAAAAACCTGATGGGGTAGCCGATTGTCCCCACCCCTTTGGTCACGAATACTTTCGTATGTATTGTTTCAACGAGACCTGAGCGATATTTCTGCTTTGTTTTGGGTGCGAGATCGTCGAGGGCGGGAGCATATAATCCGAAGACCGTCACCTGTCCGCCGTGGGTGTGGCCGCTCAACATATAGTCAACTTTGTCTGTGGTGATCTCTTCGGCGTACTCTGGGTTGTGCGATAGTAGGATGACGAAGTCTGAATTATTCACGTCTTCGATTGTGGGGGAGATGATCTGGACATCCTCCCAGACGTCTCCCACTCCTCCGATCTTTATCTTGCCCTCACCCTCGGTCACCCAAACTGCGCGGTTGTCAAGGTTTGTGATGCCTGCCGCGGCCATCTCAATTCTAGCGGCAGACGCACCCTCCCAGTGGTCGTGGTTTCCAAGCACCCCAAAGACGCCGAGTGGGGCTTTGAGGCGGCTAAACTCTTGAAAAACTGGAGCGATGTATTCGGGGTCTTTGTAGACGTAGTCTCCGCCCATCAAAACCAAATCCGGCTCCAACGCGTTTATCTCATCAACCAAATCCCCGACCCGCTCGATCGAAAAAAACGGACCATGATGGATGTCAGAGACAAAAACAATCTTCTTTCCGACAAACGAATCGGGAACGTCTTCATCTGCAAACGTGACCCGGTTCACCTTTAATAGGTAGGGCTCGACGAAAACATAAACTCCCAATAAAATGAGGATCAAAAACGAAACCGCCACGACTCTATAACTTCTCTTCATCCCCGCTTCCCTTTCTCCTTTTAACCCATAACGTTGCGGCCACAGAGATTATTGTTGAGAAAATTGTCAACCAGATTAATTGGAGGAAAGACTTGAACTTCGATTTCATAGTTCTACTTTTCGGGTTGATCTTCAAAGCATTTGAATGATTGCATTAATTGGTCGTAGTCTTCGATGCTTTGGTTTGTATTGCCTTTTTCTGGAGTATATGTGAATTGCGCAAAGTTCCCACAGACTGTTCCACTGAACGTTGTTGATACAGTTCCTTGGTTGGTTTGGATTATGCTTGTCTCGCAACCAATTACGGCTCCATAGTCCTTGTAGGATCCAATACTGATAATGCCTGTTAATACAGGGTTAGGTTCTACTGATTCACATTCTTCTTTTGAAGAAAAATTACTCGGGGTCTCCGGTATCAATCTGTCGAAGGGTGTTTGTTGGATGAGGAATGTTGAGTTGTCTTTTGTGAAAGACCTCATCTCGAAAAAAGGGATTTCTCCCGCCCCCTTTTCTTCTTCCCAACCATCAGGGAAGATTATTTGGTAGCCTTTTTGGTTGTTGCTATAGACTAAATGTCCATTTTCTACATTGACACTTGTTTGAGATGGATAGAGATAATTCCCTCCAAATATAACTCCTAATAAACCTACAATAATGACTATGTAAGTAATGAAAACCACGATAAATAAGTATCCCATCTGCCCAATGTATGAGGATACTAAAGTCGCTATGCTTTTAATCCCAGAAATTCCGTGAACTGCTCTAACTAGTTTATACCCCAAAAAAGCAGAGTAAAAGAAAAGAAGTATGTGGAAAATTCTTAGCCAACCTGAAAAATATGAAATCCAACCAATTAGGATAGTTAAGAAAGTCGTGGGTACGATTAAGATTGATGTGCACCATAATAATTCAACAAATTTTCCCTTTCCGTCGAAGGCTTTACCTACTGCGTAGATGATTGCAACATCAATGAAGTATTTTAAAATAAGCACGGAGAAGACTATCAAGAAGTAGATTAAAGGGAAGAGGGCAAACCAAGATAATGTAAATTCAAACAGATTATAATACCAAGCAAAGCAAAGGAAAAAGTAGGTAGAAATCGCAACAAATAGGGATTGTTTGGCATCTGCCTTTTTCTTCTGGTTAGTAAAAACCTTGGTTGGATGAACCGTAACCTCGGCAAAAGGCTTTAGGAAATCTATGATCTTTGAGATATCTGTCACTTCAATCCCCCCTTTTAATTTTTTGTTTATTAAATCTGGGAGTATCTTTAAAAAATCTAATATATCTTTATGGGTGATTGATCTTTGAGGTTCCTATTCCTAGATAGGGATTAAACTTTCCCGCTTCTTATGTGTATGTCTCTTTGGGGGAAGGGTATTTCGATTCCTTCTTTTTCGAGTTCTTTTAGGATGCGGTCGTTGATGTGGTCTGTGGCGTCCCATTTGTCGCGGAAGTCGGCGACCCAGACGACGAGCTTGAAGTTGAGGCTGGATTCTCCGAACTCCAAGAAATACATTGAGGGGGCGGGGTCCTTGAGGGTCAGTTCGCATGCGTCTGCGATTTTAAGGCATATCCTTTTGACTTTCTCGGGGTCGCTCCCGTAGGCGACTCCGACGTCTAGATACACTTTCAGCTTCATGTCGGGGAGCGTGTAGTTGGTGACGACGTCTGAGACGATGCTCTTGTTTGGGATGATGACGATTAAGTGGTCGAGGGTCTTGACTTTCGTGGTGCGAAGCCCGATGTCGACCACTTCTCCGAGAATGTCTTTTATCTTGATTCGGTCGCCTATCTTAAAGGGCCGGTCGACCATGATGAAAAAACCCGCTAGGATGTTACTTATCGAATCCTGTGCCGCAAAACCTATCGCGAAGCCTGCTATCCCGAGGCTCGCTACCAATGGTGTGATGCTGTAGCCGAGCTGGTTGATGATTATCATGAAGCCGACAACGTAGATTAGAAGGTTGGCTATCTTTGAGATGAAAGGTAATGCTTCATCATCGAGTGTGGATTCGGTATGGGCTGTGAGCTTTTTTCCGACGTCCTCGATGAAGAGCTTTGCGATGCGGGCGGCCACCCAGGTGGCAAGAATGATTACGAACACCGAGATTCCGGTAGCAAAGTAATCAGCATACGGGGTGCCGGAAAGAAACGAGCCAAGTCCTATGTTTAATCCGATCAGGATTATGACGTAGTATACTGGTGTTTTCAGAAGCGAAAAAATCTTGTCGTCGATGTCAGATTTTGTTTTTCCGGTCAGCTTGATGGCCTGTTTACCTATCACCCATTTGGAGATTTGGGCCAAAATGACGAATACGACAATTATTAAACCCGATGCTAGCGCCCTAGCTAAGACACTGCCTTCTGTCGCTACAGGGAGCTGTAGAGGGGACAAGTCCATTTTCCAGAAATAAATTGCATTCAATGCAAATAAACGTATAGGTAATTACAATGCGGGATCGATGGCAGACTTGCTCTCCCTTCTTTCGTGGAGCTCTATGATTATGCAACCAGTCAACACTAGAATTAGACTGAATATGTAGCTCCAAAGGATGCTTACGACAATCAGAACCAGGCTGCCGTATACGAGTTCGTAGTAGGCCATCCTCGCAGAAAGATACCCGACGAGGATGTTTTTTGAGAGCTCCCAGGAAATCGCAGCCAATGCGGCCCCCAACGCGATTTCTTTTTCGCCGAGCTTTCTATCCGGGATGAAGCGGTATATCGTGAAAAAGAGGAAGTAGCTGAAGATGAAAGGTAGGAAAGTCATGATGAATCCCACAAGAAAAGACGCTTGTTCTTTGTCCAGGATGGGAAGAATCGAAAGATAATAGATTGTAAGTCCCTTCACGGGTGTGATAAGTGTGGATGCCATTATGAAGCATGAGAGAAAAAAGACGGAACCAATGCTTATCAGCCCGTGCTGCAGGAGGCTCTTGTATTCCTTTACCTCAAATATCGTGTTCAATGAAAATTCTATGGAGGAAAAAAGGCCTGTAGAAACCCAAAGGAGCGTTATGAATGCGACAAAGCCCAGTCTTCCAGCGTTTCGGCCAAGCGTCCCGAGATTTCTTTCAACCAAAGAAACGTATCCCGGCATTACCTGGTCGACCGAGTCTATTATTGATGAATAGAATATTCCAGAGTCGGCTGTCACATAGCCGAGGAGAGACACTATCAGGATAAGGATGGGGAAGAGCGAAAGAAAGGTGTAATAGGAAATCGCCGCGGCAAGTGTTGAGCCGCTGTGGTGGATGAATCGCTCAGAAACCGATACGACAAATGAGATGGTAGAAGTTAACCTCGGAAACCGTTTACCAATTCTCTGAGTATATAATAGAATCCTCTTCAATCCTCCGATGTCTGTTACCTTTGTCACACAAGGAATTTGATAACCCAAAAATAAAAAGAGATTTTCACCTTTTTATTGTCGTTCGTACTAATTGTCTTCCTTGTAAAATGAAGAATTCTTTGATTGTCGCAATCGTTATCGTTGTCTTAGTTTCGGCTATATACTTTTTCCGGGGTCCAACGACCCCTTACTGCGGGGACGGGATAAAAAACCAGGAAGAAGAGGGGGTCGATTGCGGAGGGCCATGCAAACCTTGCCCGATAACAACTACTACTTCAACAATCCCAACCACAACCCTGCCCACAACATCTTTGACTACTTCGTCGACTAGCTCAGCTACGACCACTTCCACGGTCACAGACTGTAAAGTATTGGCTGCAGGGCCGCTAAGAGACAAATGCTTCCTTGAGCATTCCTGGAGCAATCCTGATCCCTCCCTATGTGATGGAATAATCGATTATTCTGTACGAGACATCTGCTTTCGGGAAGTAGGAAGAAACACAAACGACTCAAGCATTTGCGTCAAAATCGCAAGCAACATCACTAAAAGCGAATGCTACATGGATTTTGCAATTAGATCTGTGGACTACGGTCTGTGCACTCGCATACCTGATACGGCCATTTTAGACTCCTGCCTTTATCGAATCGGCTTTGACACGAGAAACTCCACATTGTGTGAGCAGATAGGAACCGATTCCTCGAGGAATCTTTGTTTGTCTTTAGTACTGAAAAATGCGTCTTTTTGCGAAAATATCACGCAAACCAAGGGGAGAGACTTCTGCCTGGTAAAGAGCTTGTCTTTTAGCTCTGATCCAAGTGTTTGTCTAAAGGTTACAGACTCTGGAGCAAAGGATGATTGTTTTTACGAGATCGCTATGCAGTATTTTGAACCAAAGGTGTGTGAGCGCATAATAGACGCTAAAAAAAGGAATTCGTGCATGGCTGATGCCGAGCGTTCAAAAACGCACAGGGACACTTTAATGGAAGGCTTATCTGGTAGTGTGAACGCTAAGTTGAGTTGACTTCAGAATAAGTCAGCTTCTTTTTTCCAAGTTCCTCTCTAACCGGTTTCAGAAGATCGGCCAATGATTCTGACACTGCGTTTTTGAGGTCGGCCGGGTGAAGCCTCTTTTTGCTGTAGTCTTCCCCTAACTCATCAATTGAATTGTAGGATACGTCTCCCCCAAACTTTTGGGGTCTTACGACCTCGAGCTCTCCAAGACGGGGAAAAATTACATATTCCGCTATCTGGGCGATTGGGTTGCCAGCCATCTCTTCCGGCGGACAGAAGGCACTCTGAATCTTCTTTTTGATTTCATCAGGGGAGTCGTCTACTGCTATCATGGTTTCGGGTTTGCTCGAAGACATCTTTACTTCGGGCCCTTGTAGGGAACAAAGAAGCGGGCCATGAGTGCATATGGGCTTTTTTCCTCCAATCTGGGGTAAAGATTCCCTTGCCAGCATGTGTATCTTTCTTTGCTCCATTCCTCCGTGAGCGACATCGACTTCAAGCGCCTTCACGTCTGCTATCTGCATCAATGGATAGATAACCTGACTAACTTTGGCATGCTCGATGTCTCGGGCAATCTCCTGCATGCTTCTTAAGGCGCGGTTCAGGGTGGAGTGCAAACCCAACCCTAATACGTCCTTGACGTATTCTTTTTCGAACTGAAAGCTTGATCCTCTCACAAACTCTGCTTTGTCAAGGCCTAAAGCCCTAAAGCTTGTCTCCCAGTATTTTATCATACGGTTGATCCAATCCTCTTCACCTTTGCAGTTTAGGAGCGTATGGACGTCTGCAAAAAGGATTTTCACATTCCAGCCCAGCTTCTGGAAATCCATCTGTTTAAGGATGGAAACCATATGGCCGATATGGACTGGACCTGAGACCTCGAATCCGCAATAAGTAGTGGGTCTGGGGTTTATCGATAAAAGGTTTTTTAACTCCTCTTTTGTGACTACTTCGACCAGGTTTCTTTCTAGTATCTCAGAGTCATCCATTTATTTGCCCTTTAATGATTCCAGGTCGCTTATGATGTCCCATAAAGCGGTTTTTGCGTGCATTTGAATGTTCACGTCGTTTGCGATTTCATCCAACTCATAAATGGCTGATGTAACTCTAATAGCCATGTCCTGTTTGTCATCAACTATCTGCTCTTTGATCTGCATCAGAGAGGCCTTTACGCGTTTAGGCATGGGGTAACCTTCCAGTGTCTCGTCAATCTTACCAATTACTTTATCTACGTCCATGCTCTCACCGAAAAACAAGAATAGATAAATGGATGCCGTTATTTAAATATGGTCGAACCTATCTTTCGCTTTTATTTTTCTACTCGAATTCTCATCTCATGGATTCGGTTGGGATGGTCCAGGCATCTTCCGGTAGGAGAGTCACGATTCTTGTAACAGATGGATGTGTGGAGCTTGGATGTATCCTTCGCATCGGGGATTTTTACGGGATTGTCGCCTCCATGGCCTTTGATGAAGATGATAAGATCGGCTCCAAACAAAAACTCATAGCAGAAGTCGACGTCTTCGGCAGAATGACGGATAGAGGCATAAAAAAAATAAAGAAACCAGTCGAACCCTATGAAAGCGTATTCTTAGCTCAAAAAGATGAACTTGAGAAGATGCTCAGCTCTCAAGCAAAAAAAATATCCATCGGCAAAGTCTATGGAACAGATGCGAGAGCTTACCTGAATCCCTATGAATACGACAGGCATATGGCCATTCTGGCCTCGACCGGTTCCGGGAAATCATATACGGCGGCCAATCTGATAAAAGAGTTTGTATTGCTCGGCCTACCTGTTGTTGTCGTCGACACTCACGGCGAATACCCGAAGCTTTTAGGTAAGCTTGCGCAAAAGAATCCATTTCAGATCATAATCTTTACACTTCGGCACGGCAGAGCCGGCTTTGACGAATTCAAGATCCCTGTATCGGGTTTGAGCGCTGAAGACTTCAACCACTTCCTCCCTTTCACCGAAGCACAAAACTCTGCAATCGCTAAGATCCTTGAGATCCTGGATGACAAATACACTGGCGACGAAAAAGACTACTCCCTTGATGATGTCATTGCTGCAGTCGACCAGCTCACAATACCTGAGTTCCACGAGGGGACGGTTGCCGCAACCAAAAGGAAACTAAAGCAGATAAAGCGCATGTTTGGATCGGTATTCGACAAATACGGCACAGACGTCAACAGGATGGTTGCCCCGGGGCAGGTGACGATAGTGGATGCGAGCCTCGCACCCCAGGGCGTGAGAAGAAGCGTTGTGTCTTATCTTTCCAAAGAACTTTTAGACGGAAGGATAAACAAGGTCAATGAATTCGGGAGCCGCCACGTAGAAAACGAGCTGCTCTTTGTAGTCGAGGAAGCCCACAATTACAGCGCATCCAACCTCGTCCACAGCTGCAAATACCAGTTGGGCAGGTTGGCAAGCGAAGGGCGGAAATTCGGAATCGGCCTTTGTGTCATAAGCCAGAAACCGTCTAAGATAGACGAAGACATCCTGAGCCAATGCAACACAGGCATCTACATGCACATCACAAACCCAAACGATAAAACCCATATAAAACGAAGCTTTGAGTGCATAAACGAAGACATAATCCGCGACCTTGACAGCCTCGACGTCGGAGAATGCATCATCGCAGGCGCAGTATTAGACGTCCCCTTCGCCCTCTGCACAGTCGACAGAATCGATGTGAAAAAGGAAAAGAAGTTCGAATTCAAAACGCCCGTGGAAAAGAAGGTCGGGGGAAGCGGACACATCTAGAATTTTATTCGTGTGATTCCTATTAGGGACAAAGAGGTTGTAACTTCCTCTATACTGAAAAATGAGAGTAGCTTTGGTAACTCCTTATTACTTCCCTCGGGTAAGGGGTAATTCCATTACTGTGGATAGGATTGCGAATGGCCTGAGGGGTGGGGGGGTTGATGTTGGAATCTTCGATCTGTCGACTTTATCACAGGGAAAATTAGTCGATGAGGTTTCTTCTTTTAAACCAGATATAGTACACAGCTTTCACCTTGTAAAATCTGCACCCGCCATGGCTAAATTAGCAACGAAGCATTCTTTTCAACTGGTGATGACAGCAACTGGAACTGATGTAATAGATCCTCGCCTCGATGAACACATCCAAAGCTTCACCCAATCAAATGTTTGCTTCACAGTTTTTCACCCAGTTATGGCTGCTCCACTAATTGAACGTTTTCTCCAACTAAAAGATAGGATTCATGTCATCCCTCAATCTGTCGTGGGAAATTTTTCCGCGATCTCCCCTCCATGTGTTTTTGAAGGGGATTCCTATGATTTTCGAGGAGAGCATGGGTTGAGAAGAGATGACTTCATCTTTTTATTACCTGCTGGATTAAGAGAAGTCAAAAATCCCGATTTTGCAATTCCTCTACTTCAAAAAGTCAGGGAAGGTCATCCAAACCTTGCTTTCGTGATCCTAGGCGAAGAATTGGATGATTCAACATCCTCAAGAGTAAAACAAAAAATCGCAGATAAGCCTTGGGCTCATCACATTAAACTCGTATCCCCTAGTTGTATGAAAGCAGTATATGAGTCCGGTGATGTCATCTTAAATACATCAAGTTCAGAAGGGATGTCTAATGCGGTTCAAGAGGCAATGGCCTATGGGAGACCGATTTTGGCCTCTAACATTGAAGGGAATCGAAGTTTACTCGAGCAAGACAGAACCGGTTTACTATTCAGCAATGATCGAGAATTTCTTGAATCTGCGCGTTGGTTAATAACAGATGGTGGCCTCAGAAAACGCTTAGGGGAGGCAGCAAAAACCGAGTTTGAGCAAAATTTTCCACCTGAAAAAGAGACTCAAAGGTATCTAGATTTGTATAATTGGCTTTTACGCACTGATAGATCTTCCCCTCCCATTACACGTTTAAATCCAGAAGACATCCAATAGAAAAAATCCGAATATCTGCAAATACGATACGGGATAATGGGATTCAGAATACAAGAATTTAACAATTTATCCAATCAACTTCAGCACTTTCTTGTGCAGTTCTTTGTTCGCGCTCGCTACAAAGCTCATCCCTTTTTCCACTTCGAGTTTTGGATTGAAATCTCCCCCGTCGTCTGTGGTTATCACACATCCTGCATTTTTAGCGATGTGTAACCCGGGGGTGTGGATTGCTGAGATCTCGCTTTCGATGTTCAGAAAAACGTGCAAGCCGCCTTGGGCGAGAAGGCAATATGCTATGGCATTTGCGCCGTATCTTCGGGCGTCCTTTGATTTCTTTAAAACAGGAAGTATCCTGTCATAGACTTGGGGGCCTGGTACGGGATCAAATTCGCAGATGCACTTGGAGAGGTCGGTGATGTCTGACGAACTAATCTTTTTACCGTTTAGAAAGGCTCCTTCGTCAGTCGCCCACCACTCGTCGCCTGATGTCAGGCAGATGATGTATGAGCAGCATAAGTCGTTGAATCTATCACCCTCAGCTGCACCAAGGACCATTCCGTAAAACGGGACATCCCTGAAGTAGTTGCCGCTTCCGTCAAGCGGATCGCAGACGAATCGGTAGGGTCCTTCACCTAACTCGACCCTTCCCTTCTCTTCTGTCTCCAATGTTCCTCCAAGTCCGCTTTCACGTAACCTTTCAATAACGAGGTCTTCTAATGCTACGTCGGCTTTCAGACTGTTTTGGCCTATTGGATTTTCCCCAACGACCTCCTTGCCGTCTTTTAGATTTTTTATCAGGGGGACAGCTTCTTTTCCAATATCACGAAATACTTTGAGGATCTCGGATGTCATCTTTAGAGGCTGAGGATTTCCTCGATGGTTTCGAGATATAATTTCAATTCATCCATCTGTCTGTCACCCATGTGGGCTACACGAAAGACTTCCCCTTTAAGCTTTCCGTATCCGTTGGAGAACACATATCCTCTATCGAATAGTTGAGCTGAAAGATCGGCAAGGTCTGCGCCGACCGTATTCTTCATGCAAGAGACAGTATTTGAGTGAAATCCGTTAGTCGTGAACAACTCGAAATGTTTTTCACCCCAAGCCCTAGTGAAATCAGCAAGTTCTTGGTGCCTTTTGAATCTATTTTCTAACCCTTCCTCGTTGAGGATCTTATCCAATTGAAAATTTAGTGCATACAAATGCGAAATGGAAGGCGTCGAATAAGTCATGTTTTTTACTGCATAGTTTTCCATGACTTGATAGTCGAAGTAGGACCCCTTGTTTTTCAATTCCTTTGATTTTTCAAAAGCTTCCTCAGACACAGTTGTAATAGCAAGACCCGGGGGGACAGCTAACGCCTTTTGAGTCCCCGTCACTAAAACATCAATCCCCAGTTCGTCGACATTTATCTTCACCCCACCAGCGCTTGATACTGCATCCACACAAAACAGCGCTCCTGCGTCATGCACGACTTCAGCGAAACCGGAAAGAGGAGTCATCGCAGCAGTTGAAGTCTCGTTGTGTGTTAAAAAGACGACGTCAAATCCACCAGCGGAAAGTTTATCTTCGACCAGTTTAGGAGTTGCTCCCCCACCCCATTCAACTTCGAGAATCTCTGTTTCCTTCTCACAGGACTCGGCTATCTCGAGCCACCTCTTGCTGAAGGCGCCGTTTACGACATGGAGGCTCTTTTTAGAAACAAGGTTTCTCACCGCCGCCTCCATTAAACCTGTGGACGAGCAGCCACCAAGATAAACTCTGTTTTTGGTTTTTAGAAGTTTCTTCACTCCTTCAACGACCGATCCCTGAAGCTCAGTGTATCTCTTCTCGCGATGTCCTATCATCGGGGCAGCCATCGCCTCCAACACGTCCTCTGATACGTCTACTGGCCCTGGAATGAAGAGTTTTTTGGGTTCCATCACATCACCTTTTCAACTGAGATAATGTTATCGAAGAAGCGATATTTAAGCAATTATCCTATGCAGGATGCATTACCTTGCCTTGGTTTTATTTTTAAAACCAATCTGTCCAATATACTAGACACAAAAACAGGTGGTTAAAATCAAAAAGATATGGTTTGTGACCTTGCACGGACACGTAATCGACACGGGATTCGGAAATACTTTAAGAGACATAGATACTGTAGGTGCGAAATTTCTCGACATCCAAATAAAGCTGCCAACCGAAAACTTCGATGAGAATCCCTCAACCGTCGAGATGCGGCTACTGATAGAGACTGAAAAGACAGGTCAAAGACTCAGAGAAAAGCTGACCGAAATCAGAGAGCTCAAAAAAGTCGAGATTTTCATCAAGGAAGAGTCCGAAGAGATTTGATCTCTCGGGCAGACTCCACTAATTTCTGGGAGAACCCAAAGTGACACAAAAAGAAATCGTATTGTCCGGGAAAGGCGTTTTCGGCGGAGTAAAGGCCGGAAAGCTTTTGACATTATTCGAAAAAAATGGCGCATGCCTTGCCGACCTTAAAGTTGAGAAGGGGGCGGTCGTATTCACGGACGTTACAGGTCCCGACGTAGTCTATAAGATCATAAGTCAAGACATCTCAGGCATAATATTTTTTAAGGGAAACCAGAGCAGCCATGCCATATTGTTGTGCAAGGAGCTAGGCATCTCTACAGTCATAGCAGAAAAACATCCTACCGCGGAAGATGGGGAACTCGTCACAATAGATGGCGTGGGCGGAAAATTGTTTAGAGGAGATCATGCCCCTAAAACAGAAGAAAAGCTTCCAACAGTTGAAGAGCAGCCTCACACAGAAACAGCTATCTATGGTGTAGCGGGGCTTCTAAAGAGCATGCTAAAGATAGAACCTGTGTGCGATGGAATAGTCCCTCTGAGGGCGAAATTCCTTTTCATCTCGCTTGGAGCACATCCGCTGAAAATAATAGGTACACATGGCAGGGAGGCATTGGTCAAACACATCTCCCACACCTTAATTGAGGGCGCAAAGGCCTACGGGAACAAACCCATCTGTTATCGAACCCTAGACATGCCAACAAACGAGATGAGGTGTCTGGACGGCGGAGAAAATGAGCCGGTCGAGCTTAACCCAATGATTGGTTGGCGGGGAATTAGAAGGGGCATAGACCAACCTGAGCTGCTTGAAGCAGAATACATGGGCGTAAAGGAAGCCGTTGATAAAGGAGCTAAAAATATCTGGGTGATGTATCCCATGATAAACGACGCAAAAGAATACAAGAAAGCGTTGGATATGATGCGTGCGGTAGGATTGAAACCCCATGAAGACGTGAAAGTGGGGATCATGGTGGAAGTGCCCGCTGCTGCTGTAACAGTCAAAGATTTCGCCAAACTTGGATGCGACTTCATCCAAATCGGGCCCCACGATCTGACGCAATTCACTATGGCGCTCGATAGAAGCAATCCCCTAGTTGCAGCAAGCTTCAACGAGGAAAGCAACGCTGTAAAAAGGCTTATCGAAATAGCTGTGAAAGATGCAATCAAATGCGATGTATTGCCTTCAATATGCGCTGAAAACTTCAGCTTTGAGATGCTCGAGTTCTGCCACAAGATAGGTATTAAAGCAATGAACTCCTCTGTACCCCTGGTTCCAACCCTTCGGGCGAATATCGCAAAGATCGAGGCAAAAAAATGAAGATAGTCAAAGTAAAGTGCAGAACCATCGTTGATAGCAGGGCCGAGTGGGCGGTCGAAGCAGATGTCTACGCAGAAGATGGTTCAATGGGCAGGTGTGCCATACCCTATGGAAAAAGCAGGGGGAAGTACGAGGCAAAGATCGTCGCTCCAAAAAAGGCTGTCGAAAATATCCATGCCGAGGTTGGAAAGGAAGTTATTGGATTAGATGTCACAGATCAAGAAGCTCTCGATGAAAAGATGAGAGAATTGGATGGGACACCTGATAAGAGTAGACTGGGGGCTAATGCAATCCTTCCTGTTTCATTGGCCGCAGCAAAGTGTGCCGCAAATGTCGAAGGAGTTGAACTATTTGAGTATTTTGGCGGGCTTTTAGAAAACAAGGATTTCAAACCGCCGGTTCCTTTAGTCGACATACTGATGGGGGGTCTGCACCGTGTCATAGGTCAGGAACGCGCGGAAAAGGTGGCAGATAACTTCCAAAACACCCAGCTCGTCTTCATTAAGGCTAAGACTTTTCGCGAGGCAACGGAGATGGGCCGAAACGTATATCACGCATTGAGAGACATCATCATAAAAGAACAAGGCCCCGACAGAGCGACGGTCGGAGAAGACGGGGGATTCGCCGCCTTCACAGACAACCGCGGACTGATGGAGTTGGCTGAGAGGTCCATTGAGAATGCAGGGTATAATTCAAAGGACGTAGGGCTATTTCCCGATGCCGCGGCCAGCCACTGGCTAACAAAGGATGGGAAGTATACAGTCGATGGAAAAGTCCTCTCAACAGAGGAGCTTTTAGACTTCTACTTGGAGCTCATAAAAGACTTCAACTTGTACGGCTTCGAGGACCCATTCGGAGAAGACGACTTAAAGGGATACCAAGAGTTCATGAAGAAAGTTGGAGACAAGATAATCGTGCAGGGAGACGACTGGACTGTCACAAATCCGGTTCGGCTTAAGAGTCACATCGAAAACAAGGCTTGCAATAGCCTACTCATTAAGCTGAATCAGATAGGCACGCTCAGCGAAGGTCTTGAATGCATCAGGATGAGTCTGAAAAACGATATTGTTCCAACACCAAGCCACCGCTCAGGAGAAACAGAAGACACCTTCGTAAGCGACCTCGCAGCATCAATACAATGGAAACACTCAAAGTTCCCGGTCATGCAGAAGATAGGCGCACCCTGTAAGGGCGAACGTACCTGCAAGTACAACAGGAACCTCAGAATAGAAGAGATGCTAGCCGAGAAGGATTAGTTTCATGTCTTATCCGAGGGTCTGGTCTTCATGTTCCGCTTTTGGAGGTATTGGCCGCGGGGGTTTTTCTTGGCCGAATTCTCCGATTATCTTTGTAAGTAGTTCGTCTGGCGAGTTTTTTACGATGCTGTCTGCCGAAAATACGTACAGGCGTCGAAGTTCGCTGATGTGGCCGCGTTCCGTCTGAAGTATGTGGAAGTAGTTGTCGAGGTCATCGAGATTTCGAAATCCATAGACAAGAATGTGGGTCGTGTCGCCTTCTGTCAGGCGGTAGAAGTTTATTATGTGGGGTCCTCGGACCCTTGAACGAATCACGTCCTCCGTCATGGTCTTCCAGGTCTCAGGCCTGATGTGAAACATCGCAACAGCGAAAACGTTGACTCCGAGCTTCTTGTAATCGAGCCTGACCTGGTAGCCCTGAATGAATCCCTCTTCCTCAAGTTTGTGGCGGATTTTTCCGACTGCCTGGGGTGTGATGCGAAGCTTCTTTGCAATATCCACGTCTGTCATGCGGGCGTCGGAGAGGAGCAGTTTCAGGAATTTCCTTTCATTGATTGTAAGATGATTCATTTTACAAAATAAACTTATTATGAAAATTCTATTTGTTATTCCAACCCATTATTTATAAATGAATTTTTCTAGGTTTATTAGAGAAACAAAATTTATTATTAATGAAATGGTTACAATGGAAAATCCCTTCGAAAACGCCAAACAAGTGATTCTTACAGCAGCCGAAAAAATGGAATTGGAGCCATGGATAACCGAGATTCTCTTGGTACCTAGAAGAGAAATAAAAGTCTCGTTTCCGGTCGAAATGGACGATGGTTCAATAAAGGTCTTTGAAGGATACCGCGTTCAACATAATAACGCCCTTGGACCACACAAAGGAGGACTAAGGTATCATTGGAACATCAACATCGACGAAATCCGGGCCCTTTCCACCTGGATGAGCATCAAATGCGCGACTCTCAATCTGCCAATGGGAGGCAGTAAAGGGGGGATAATCTGTCACCCGCGAGCCAACGGAGACAACCAAGCTCTGTCAGAAAAAGAACTTGAAAAGATAACACGAGCTTTCATAAGGGCAATAGCATCGGACATAGGACCAGACAAAGACATTCCCGCACCAGATGTGTACACTAACTCGCAGATAATGGGTTGGGTAGTGGATGAATACGCCAAAGCCTCAGGAAAACCGAAAACGGAAGTGTTGGGCGTAGTAACTGGAAAATCTCTCGATGAGGGTGGGTCCCTAGGAAGAAAAGAAGCAACCGGAAGAGGGGGTCAGCTCGTACTAAGACAATCCATCGAAAAGGGACATGCTCCAATAAAAAGCCTCGAGGGTACAACCGTCGCAATACAAGGATACGGCAACGCTGGGTCAATATTTGCTATGTTAGCCCACGAGCAAGACAGATGTAAAGTGATCGCAGTTTCGGATTCCAAGGGGGCAATCTATACTCCTTCCGGACTTGAACCAAGGAAAGTATTGGAATATAAAAACCAAAACAAAACCGTAGTCGGATACCCAGGGGCTACCCAAATCACCAACAGCGAACTCTTGGAGTTAGAATGCGACATACTAGTTCCGGCCGCGCTTGAAAACGTCATCACCTATGAAAACGCGGGAAAGATAAAAGCAAAGGTGATAGTTGAGCTTGCAAACGGGCCGACTACTCCGATTGCCGATGCAACACTTCACGAAAAAGGAGTTCTCGTTCTACCAGACATCCTCGCGAATGCTGGTGGAGTAACCGTGTCCTGCTATGAATGGCAGCAGAATCTGGCAAACGAAAAGTGGAGCGCACAAGACATCGATTCTAAGCTTGAAAAAGCAATGATGACAAACACCGAGCTTGTAATGCAAACAGCGAAAAAGCACTCCACTACACCAAGGATCGGCGCCTATATACTTGCGATCGGAAGAATATCTGAAAAAATCAGAAAACAAAAGATTGATTCTTAGCTAGAAACCTTGTCCATCCTCCTTTTATCTCCTTTTATTTTCTCCTCCAATAATTATCTGTTATGGCTTTGTGGATGCTTTATGCCTTTATCGTTCTCCTAGCTGTTCTTGTCGTCGCGCTAATCCTCGTCAAAATCAGAAATGATCGAAGACTTGCAGAAGAAAAGCGAACGCAGGATGAACAAATCCGAATAAGACAAGCAGAACTGGATAGACAAAAAATATTGGGAGAACAAAAGAAGAAAGCGAAGCTAGAACTCAAACGAGCCGAAGCAAAAAGAAAAGAGGAGGCAGAAAAGGAAAAGATTAAAAAGGAGGAAGCCGGAAAAGAAGCTCAAGGGCTAATAAGGATCTTCCATCACGACCGGTTCATATGGGTCAAACCAGAAGAGAAAGACGAATTGGAACACCTCGAAAAGGATATGAGGTACAATTTCCCAGACATGAACCCAAACGAATTCTCTGGATTCATCAAAAGGGTTTTTTCAAGCATTGGATTTCTAATTGCCGCAGCCCAGGGCGGCCCCCCAACCGATTTTCTAGCCCAAAAAAGTAAGGTCAACGCTTTAGTGCGAGTTAGCAAGCGCGAGCGGGAGGATGTCGTCTCAAAGGATGAAGTGAACCGTTTCATCGAAGACATAAAAAAACACGAGGTAAACCAGGCCTATTTTGTGACAACATCAATTTTTTCAGCTGAGGCCAGAGACCTCGAGAAAACCCTTGATTCAGCGGCGACTTTAACCGATTCACTAGGTGAACTTGGCCATCTAGAACTCTGGGATTTTCAAAAACTATACGAGTTCGTGGACAGGATTTACATGGGTGAAAAGAGATGACGAATATTATCTGGAGCTCCAAGATACTAACAGCACTTTTTTTTGTCGTTATCCTATCCTCATCCCTTCTGGTTGCAGGTAGGCTCAATTATCCATCTGAAAGTTTGACTTGGACTCAATACCCGCAACGCCTCGAATCAAAAATAACGCTTTGCATCGAGGGGGATTCGAATCCTCAAGAACCAGTAATCACTCTTGAAGAAGTCGAAGGATTCGATCCCCCAAAAACCGTTTTTATAAGGCTGGGAAAAAGCATCAAAGAATTCCACCGCAGTGATTTCGGTAACCCTCAGAAAGCGACCGGATTGTTTCTGGGATGCAACAACATCTCGTTTTCCTCAGATGAACCCGGGGGATACAAGCTTAAATTAACCTACAGCGAGCAATGGAAACCTAAGATAAGGGCCGTAGAGATTGAGGATCTCCAGTCAAATGAACTTGCGAAATACACGATTGTTGTTTTAGATAAAAACTTAGGCCAAGCAGTCAACAAAACAGAATTCGTCATCTCAGAAAGGGACATCTACAGCGAAGATACAGGAAAAGTAGTGTTAAACGAAACCTTTGAAGGAAACGAAGCCTTCTTAAAAATCGTAGTCCCCGGAAACTATCGATTTCTGACACGCGTATTTGACGGAGTCCTCTGGTCTGAGTGGTACAGGGCCCAGTTCACATGCCATGTGGTCTCAAACAGCCTTGTTCTAAGGCCGGATGCGTTTGAATCGAAGAAACCCGTCAGGCCGAAGTTTTCAATCCCATCTGCGATTGTACCAAACGAAGACTCATTTATTATAGCAGTGAAAAGAGAGATAAACGGTCTATACACACTATATCATAAAACCAGAAACTACTTAGGATATCAGAGATACAAATTCAGCCAACCAAGATGAAAAACTGGAAAATAATCTGTATCCTCATAGGTATCGTGTGGGGGCTCATTAGCATACAAGCAATCGACTACTTTTTCATTCAGACTTATCCTCCAAAGGGTGCATCGCCCGGGACCTTGCCTACAGATAGGCAAAAAGAAGGATATTTCACTCCTTTAGGATTCATCCTCTTTTTTCCAGCATGGGCATCTTTATACCTGAGTGCCGTGATCGTAAAAATCGGAGACATCACAGGTCTCAGACCAGCCCCCTTTATGAGTCTCCGCAATCCTCCACTCCTTCTATATATAATTCTCTCGATGCTTCTAGCGACATTGCTTTCGCTCTCTGTGAGATTTTTCTCAAAAAAGATCCAAAATAAAAAGGAATGACTACTTCCGACTCCAATATGGATCTCTGATATATTCGTAGGCTGATAAGGCTGCTGTGCACCCTTCTCCGACCGCTGTTGCGACCTGAAGAACACCTCCTATGACGTCTCCTGCCGCAAATACTCCCGGGATGTTCGTCTGCATTTTCCTGTCAACCATGATGAATCCGTCCCCGTCGACCTTTACCCCTGCATCTTTCGCCAGCTCCGAGTTTGGCTTAATGCCTATCGAGATAAAAACTCCTTCGGCTTTTAAATCTTTGGTTTTTTTTGATCTGACATCCTTTATCGTTATTGAAGATACGAATTTTTCCCCGTTTATTTTTTCAACTTCAGAGTTGAGGATGGGAACGATCCCCTTTGACGTCATCTCTTCAATCTGTTTTTCTTCGGCGCGAAACTGGTCTCTGCGATGGATGATATACACTCGAGAGCATGTCTCAGAAAGATAGAGTGCATCGGAAACCGCCGTGTTACCTCCACCGACCACCGCCACTGTCTTTCCTTTGAAAAACGGAGCGTCGCATGTTGCGCAATAGGAGACTCCCCTCCCTAAAAGCTCTGTTTCGCCAGGGACGCCAAGATGCTTGTGTTCTCCTCCACGGCATAGAAGCGCAGCTTTACAGGTTAATACTTTTCCTGAGACATGGATTTTTTTTTCTTCACTTTCCAACTCGAGCTTTTCTGCTTCTCCAAAGAGGAACTGCACTCCGAGGGACTTCGCCTGCTCGTGCATTTTCGCTGATAGTTCGGCTCCGGAAATCTGTTTTTCCCCCGGCCAGTTCTCGATAATGGGCGTAAGCTGCATCTGTCCTCCTGGGAGCGCTTTTTCGACTATGAGAGTTTTCAAGTTTCGCCTCACTGCGTAGATTCCCGCAGTCAATCCAGCAGGTCCTCCCCCGACGATGATAAAATCATAGTCCATATTTTTCTATATCCTAATGGGAACTCCTTTCTCCTTTAAATATTTTTTTACTTCTGAAATAGGAAACTCTTGGAAGTGAAATATCGATGCCGCAAGCGCTGCGTCCGCTTTCCCTTTTGTGAATGCTTCGAGTATGTGTCTTGGTTCTCCGACTCCCCCGCTTGCGATCACCGGTATGTTGACGGCTTCGCTTATAAGCCTTGTGAGCTCAAGGTCGAAGCCCTCTTTTGTCCCGTCCCTGTCCATCGAAGTGAGAAGGATCTCGCCTGCACCCAGCTTCTCCACCTTCTTCGCCCACTCAAGCGTGTCGACTCCCGTCATCTTCCGGCCCCCGAAAAATGAGCACTCGTGGCCTGAGGAAGTTTTTCCCGTTCTCTTGCTATCCATGGCTACTACGATGCACTGGTTTCCAAACTTCTTTGCTCCCTCCTCAACCAACCTGGGATTCTTTATGGCAGCCGTATTAATCGAAACTTTGTCTGCCCCCGCACGAAGCATCTTTTTCATATCGTCCGTCGACTTGATGCCGCCTCCGACGGTCACAGGCATAAAGACGTTTTCAACCGTCCTCTCAATGACGTGCACCATTGTTTCCCTTCTTTCGGCTGATGCAGTAATATCAAGAAACACGAGCTCGTCCGCGCCGTCCCTGTAGTACTGCTCTGCCAGCTCCCAGGGGACTCCAGCATAGCGTATCTCTTTGAACTTAACTCCCTTGACTACTCGGCCCTCGGCAACCGACAAGTCGCAGTCCAGGCAGGGGATGATTCGTTTCGTTAACATTTTTATGGAGAGTAATGAGGAGAAGAGAATTAAAAGGGAAATATGGTAAGGGTATCAAGGAGACGCCACAAGCAGTCTAACCGAGTTTTTTATTCTCTAGATTAATCAGTTACTATGAAATGGGGGTTGGTTGGACTATTAACATCGATATTGCTCCTGAGTGGTTGTTTAGGAGGTGATAATGAAGTAGTACAAACTTCCTTGCCTACGTCTTCTTCTATCCCTTCCACTACCTCGATTTCCGCACCTATAACCTCTACACCATCACCTACCTCAACAACGTCTACCCTCTTAACGATACCAACCACAACTACTCCTTCTTGTCAGTGGAGAAGATTTTGCGATGAGTTTGAATTATGCACGGTTGAAGGTTGTTTACCAGCACCTCAAGGAGAACCAAAATGCAATCGACATGGTTGTTCGTTACTTGAAGAAGGAGGCCCTATCGATACTGGAGACATCCAAGCTTGGCCACTCAATGACACGATACAGGGATATTTCACCTTTGTAAATTCAAATGACGAAGACCTTAAGGCGGAAGGTGAAGTAGAGTTCATATTATCGTCATTGATATTACAACCCTGGAACCATTCCGAAGATACTCGTTTAATCTATTCTCGGAAATACACTCTCAAAGAATCAGATTATAAAAAAATCAGGCTTCAAAAAATAGGTAGAGCATCAAATAAAAGATGGGTCCACGTCTACAAGCCGATAGATAAGGATGATTTTATCCAACTCCCTCATAGCAACTGGGGACGATTCTCTGTTTTATTCACTCCAAAAGGGAAAAACTACAATCTCTATTCAAGCACTATGATGCTTCTTGAATTATCAGATTTTAATAAGAGTGAGGCTGAGGTAATCTGGGAATTAAATACAAGCAACGAAACTGGAGAAACTATGTCTCTTACAACAGTGGCTTTGTTGGACATAGATTGGTCAGCATTATCTTTTATCACCTTTAACGCAGCTATGGAAGAATTAACATGTAAAGATAGGCTACTGGCCCATATCGAAAATTTAGAGGAGATACAAAAACAATACGATTCCTTCAATCAACTATGGGGGAAGTATTATTATCAACAATATGGAGAACCAATAAATATCCTTCCTTTCCTTACTGATTTCATGAGTTCCCGACAGGAAGTGAGCCTCCAAATAAACGAACATCTTACCGAATCAGAGTTGATTAACGATTGTAAAACCCAATATGCTGAGCCAATCGAACTTTTAACAAATTCATCAGAAAACGCTAGACTAGGAATAACAAACATGTTAAACTTCATACATACTAACAACGAGAAATACGAACAAAAAGCGAAGGCTTATTGGAAAGAAGGAGAGAAACAAAGGGAAGAGGCAGAGCAAATAGTAAAAAGAGAGTTTTAAAAGCCGAGAAATAGAAAAGAAAAAATGGTGGTTCGTATAACGATATTCTGGGGTTTGTTAGCGATTGCTTATCTATGTTTGGCAGTAGTTTTTTGGAAAGAGGAGGTCGAGGCGAAACCAAATCTGATTAAGTTAGGAAGAACAGATCTTGTCGAGTTCCTAAATAGACTTGGAAAATATAATGCTGTGGGATTCCTCTTAGCCGCAATTGCAGCTATACTTTCAGTTTTTGTGTAAACGCGACCAAAAGGGATTTTTTGTGCAGATAACCCACTTTTTGTGCAAACAACAACTATTTATGCAAAGCCGGGAAGGAGTTATTATTCTCTTACAACTGTGTTTTTAAGTATTCCGATTTCTTCGATCTCTGCTTCTAGGATGTCTCCTTCGTTGATTTTGTCAACTCCTTTCGGCGTCCCAGTGGCTATGATGTCTCCAGGATGAAGGGTCATCGCCTGGCTCAGGTACTCAATTATTTCCGGGATCTTAAAGACCATGTGTTTTGTGTTCGAGTCTTGGCGGATCTTCCCGTTTACTCGTAGGGAGAGGTTGAGGTTTTGAGGATCCTTTATTTGATTTGAAGGAACAATCCATGGACCCATTGGTGCAAACGTATCGAAGCTTTTTGCTATCTCCCACTGCTCGTTTTTCTTTTTGGCTTCAGATTGTAGATCACGGGCTGTGATGTCTTGGATTATTGTGTAACCGGCAACGACATTGAAGGCTTCTTTCGCATTCACCCTCTTAGCCTCTTTTCCAATTACAATCGCCAACTCAACCTCGTTATGTACTTCCTTTGTAACATCATCTGAGGGGAGGACCACATCATCCAGGTGGCCGATCAGTGCGGAGGTTGGTTTGTAGAAGAGCATCGGGTGATCCGGTTTCTTTCCCTTCATTTCGTCTATGTGTTCGGCGTAGTTCCATCCAAGACACATTATTTTGGCGGGATCAACCGGCGGAAGAAATTGTATCTCGTCTAATCCCACTTCCTCGTCTATCTCGCCGGGTTCAAATCCCATTGAAATGCAACCCATCATGTCTTGGTAGGAAAGCAACCTTATAGACTTATCCCCTTTGGCGAGGCCGACCCTCTTCTCTCCTCCATAGATGCACTGAAGAAACTTATCCATTGCGTATTCCTCAAGGTTCTTTGGGTTTCTTGTAAAACGACGAACTGAACTTCCGCCTCTCCTTTAGGGGGATCTGACCTGCCCCTCCGGATTCAAGCTTGTGGACGGCAACCAGCTGGCACAACTCCTCTTCGAGAGCAGTAAAATCCTCTTCAGAAAACTCTTTCTCCTCTATCTGCTTTCCCAAATCCATAAGAGACAAATCCTTCGGGTATCTTTTTTGAAATTTTGTGAGCCTCTCCCTGAACGAATCGGCATCGTGCTCCCTGGCCACCGACAACAACTCCTCAAACACGTATCGTCCGGCATTCATAATACAACTTAAATATCCTATGAGGATATTAAATACCATGCCAAAAATACCAGATGAAATCTGCGCTGTTGTCTTCGACGAGCCCGGGCTATGCAAGGTTCTCGGAGAGCTCACAGGAAATAAGATAGGCCGCATCGGAGTTGACGAATCCGGCCACCACATGGACAAGGAAGTCTACACCCTCCACCTCAAAGACGACACAACCTTCTCCTACACCGAAGACCAACTCGCCAAACTCCTAACCCAAAAGCTCGGAAGAAAAATCATAAACATCAGCTTAGAGCAAAGAAAAGAATTCTATGTAAGATTCAGGATATAGGATTTAATCGTTCAAAACCTATCCCTTTCTTTCGGACTTTTTCGTAATCTATACCCAGAATTTTCTCAACAAAAAGTTTGGCGCTCTCACGTTGCGTTTGACCCATTGGAATTTTAAATCTTTCAAAGAGGTTATCCTTATCCTCCCCCCAGGTTTCTGTATCCGTATTTCTCTTAACCAAAACGAGCATCATAATCGACATCTGGTTTCGATAGACGTCGTTGAAGGTTTCTGCCAAGGTTGGATTTTCATCGACGAGATGGTAATACCTTTCCGATAGAAGATTCCATCGTCTATCCTCCACTCCCTTAATAGGCTTACTTAGGTGCTGCTTTTTTTTCAATTCTATCCAGAGATTGTTCCCATCTAAGCCGAGTTCATGCTCCATATATTTTCTCTCATCCTCCAATTTCCAAAGAAGCTTGCTCAAAGCTCGTTTCCCATCTTTTTTCACTGTTACGCCAAGCTCCCTTAAAATTTTCGGCTCCACCCCCTCAATTGCCGCATCCAGAAAAGAAAGTCTTCGTTTAACAGCCAACGCCTGAGGCTTAAGCAACTGATCACCCATGGATTATCTTAGGAACTACATAGAAAAAAATGGCTTAACTTCTTTCTCGAGGGATTCTTCGCAGCAGTCGGTGTATATGCTTCAGTCCATGCATTAACTCCATTTGATGGGAAGCTCTTGTTTGTCGATACGTTTGAATCCAAGCCCCTCAAAGATTTTGATTTTTTATTCTAGCGTCTAATGATGCTTATCCATGGCTCGATATGAGACAGGACTCACGAGGAAGCGGACACATCTCACCTCTGAAGAGCTTCGCCTACGAAGAGAAGAAGAAACCCATAAACCTCTCATTGAAGACTCGTCAGGCACCCCTTCCGCAAGGGAGGACACCCGCACCGATGAATTCAACGCCGCCATCCACGCTTACCTGGAAAATCTGGAAAAGCCCATGTTACGGTTCGATGAATTCATCGGCCAACAGGAAGTAAAAGAGGGACTTCGGAAAATCGCCCGACACGACGGGACGAGCGTGGTGCTAGCAGGCTCGGCCAAAGCCGGACGGGAGACCCTCATCGACTGCTTTGCATCAGAAAAAGACGCTTCAGTCCTGAAATTGGAGTTCAGGGAGGCAACGGAATTCATCGAGCGCTACGGGCAAAAGGGCATAGTTGAGCTCCTTAAGGAGGCTCAAAGCGGCGGGCCAGCCGTCCTCATGCTCCGGGATGTCCGCGCCGAAAGCGAGGGCCCCACCCATGAGTGGGTTGAAAAGACCCTAGACCTCTTCAAGTCGGCGGAACTGGCAAAGGTCACCTGCATCGCAGTCGTCGACGACGAAGAACGAGATGCCAAGCCAATCATGTCCATCGCACGCCACAAGTTTAAGGTGACGCTTCCCGTAAAGGAGTCTCGAAGGCAGATAATCTCCTCGCTTCTAACCACAGCCAATGAGGAGTCACTGAGTTCAGACTCATCCAAGGCCCTTGTCAGCGAAGACGTCAATCTAGACATGTGGGCGAGAAAGACCGCCGAATTCAGCTACTGCGACATCCTCAACTTCATCGACGACGCCCGTGACATCGCCCGCGAGGAAACAAGCCGGGCAGATGAAGCGGTTCCGCGGATTACCAATACACACCTCTCCAAGGCCATCCTTGGCGCTTATGAAGCGAAGGGCAAAAAAATCCCACAACACCCCTATGAGAAAACAGGTACCATCCTCCATGAAATAGGCCACGCCCTCCTCGCAAAGGTCCTCGAAGGCGTCGACCCACCCGACCTCATCACCTTCCAGGCTGTGGACGCCCTCGGCTACACCTTCTACCTTGGAGAATCTGCGGCCCAGGAAAGCGAACGAGACCTCATCGACAACGTCGCCGTCTTTCTCGGGGGCATCTACGCCGAAGACCTCGTCATGGGGGAAAACAGGAGTGGCGGCGGCTCGGGAGACTTTGAGCAGATTAAGGATATCCTCTCGAGGGCGGTGATAAAAAGCGGATTCGGCGGGGTGAGAAGTAGAAGGAAAGTAGACGATGTCCTGCCCCCAACCATCATATCTGGCACCGAGCTCGGCGACCCTAACGGCGAAGACGCCTACGAGGAACACACCCTAAAAGTCATCGAATCAAGGATGGACCGCCTTCGAAGAAAAGCGGCAAAGATAGCAAAGGACACCCTTAAAAAATACGAATATGAGCTCCTCGAAATAGCTGAACTTTGCATCGTCGACGATTTGGACTCCCTCACCGGCGAAGAATTCCGGTCACTCTTTGAGCGATTTTCTGAGGGAAAAAAGTCTCTCAAGAAGTCGAAAAAGTATCCTGCGAGGAAGGCCGAGGTAACACGTAGGTTCACGACCCGAATGTACCGGCAATTAACGGACTACGAAGCCACTAGGAAGGGGGAAAAAGAAGCCTAGCAAAGAGGCCTAGACCTCCTTCATCAGTGCTTCTTCGCAGCAGTCAGGGTACTTGAGCATTTTATTCAAGAAATTCCTAGTAACTTTTATGGGCGATGTAGGCGGGAGTTTAGAGGTTTCATGGAAGAGGCCACCTCATCGGGTGCAAAAGGAGCTTCCTGATTTAATGCCTGAGAATCCCCACAGAATAAGGGGGACTGTTCCTGCTGCTGCCAAACTAGACGGGGATTTTCCTGTCAACCAGAGTCTGCTCTCAAAGGCAGTTTCAGATGGGGTCATCGAGGAGACTCCCAGCGGACAGTTTAGAATTCCGATGAGAAATCCGCATGTTACTCTGGACATGAATATCCATAAACGAAGTGTACATACGACAACCACACCTGCTAGAGTTTTTAAGGGTGTGGGTGGGGATGAAGGTGGAAAAGTTGCTTTCAAATACATGCAGGGCAGTTTTATGAGTTTTTTCGGTGGAGTACGCAAGGAAACTGCTGGGTATGAGATGGAAACAGCCTTAAAGTTAAGAGAACTCTGGCAGACACGGGGATCCTCTGATCCAGCAATTCAACTAGTCCGAGAGTATGGTGTTACAAAAGACGTCTTCATCAATCCAGTGGCAGTATTCAAGCCACAGTGGATTCCAGTGAAAACTAGGGGGCGGAGCCTAAATGCCATTAAGCTTGTTAGACAACGGGAAGGGATGAGAATTGCACGCGTTCCCCCGTCGTTAGGTGAGCAACAAAGAGTATTCTTCTACGAGACATTAGTCCCTGAACGACAAAATGAACTAGAGCCTTTTAAGGATAAGGGAAACGTTTGGAAGAGAATACAAGATGTTGTGGATAATCTAAAAGGAATAGAGATTGAAAAGAAAATGCCTGAAAATCTAAAAATCGCTATTAGAGCTGCGGCGGGGTACGCCACTCTAAACCATCTTGTCCACCATGTAATGGATGGTGCATGTCAGAATAATGAGGGAGGGGTATTCTCTCCTCTCAATGTCAATCCACTTTCTGTCTTTGACTATGCCACTATTTGGACGCCGACTAATGAACCTATACTTGCCACAATAAGTGAAACATATCAGGAGAAAGATAATAAAGACGCTAAAAAAATGCTGGAACTACTCAGCATTATGCTCGGCTTAAGTCTACGTGAAAAACAAAAAGCCCTCCGCGTTTACGACGCTGTCTACAACTCAGGAAAAGAAAAATGACTAAATCTTCTTCATCAATGCTTCTTCGCAACAGTCTGGGTATTTTATGCAGTCCATGCATTCTCCCCAGATCTTAATTGGGAGCTCGTTTTTATCGATGCGTTTGAATCCAAGCCCCTCGAAGAACTCGGGTACTGCAGTCAAGGTGAAGACCTTGGGAAAGCCCATCTCTTTGGCTTCTTTAAGGCATGTTTCGACAAGAAATGTTCCAATCCCCTTTTTCGTTTTTCCGTTTGCGACTGCAAGGCTTTTTACCTCTGCCAGGTCCCCCCATGAAACGTGTAGTGCAGCACACCCCACAACTTCGCCTTCCTCTTCTGCGACGAAATAGTCTCTGATGTTCTCGTAAAGATATGAAAGCGCCCGGGGGACGACGTTCTCGGATTCGTAACCGTCCAAAAGCGACTTTATGATCTTCGCTTCCTCGAGCTTAGCTTTGCGAATTTTAACTTGCATGGCAGAAAAGATAGGACATTCGACTTAATAAAAGTCGCTTGCGAAACATAAGACATAAGAAATTTCTTATATGATGGGAACTAGCTATTCTTATATAGAGTTGCGATAATATATTCTCTTCTAAAATCGAAAAGCCATAGAAAAATTTTTAGGAAATCACGATGAGTAAAAAATACGGTGTCAAAGACATTAAGCTTGCGAAAGCAGGCAAACTAAAGATTGAGTGGGCCGAAAACCACATGCCAGTCCTAGCAAAGATTAGAGAAGAATTCCAGAAAAACAAACCCTTAAAGGGGGCGAAGGTCGGATTCGCATTACACGTCACAAAGGAAACAGCGGTATTAGTGGACACCCTCAGAGCAGGCGGAGCAAAGGTCGCGATCACTGGATGCAATCCCCTGTCAACCCAAGACGACGTCGCAGCCGCCTTGGCCAAATCAGGCGTAAATGTATACGCTTGGCGAGGGGAAACTAACAAGGAATACTATGAAAATATCCACAAGGTCCTGGATCACACGCCGGACATCACAATCGATGACGGAGCCGACCTGATATTCGTCATACACAAAAAAAGAAAGGAACTCCTAGATGTTGTAAAAGGCGGTTGCGAGGAGACAACCACCGGGATCATCCGTTTAAGGGCCATGGAAAAAGACGGAGCCCTCAAGTACCCTGTCATGGCGACGAACGACGCAGACACAAAACACTTATTCGATAACAGATACGGCACAGGGCAATCGACACTGGACGGCATAATGCGTGCGACCTCAGTTCTTTTTGCAGGAAAAAACGTGGTTGTAGGGGGATACGGCTGGTGCAGCAGAGGGATTTCCATGAGAGCAAGAGGACTTGGAGCAAACGTGATCGTCACAGAAGTAGATCCGGTCAAAGCACTAGAGGCTGCAATGGATGGATTTAGGGTGATGAAAATGGACCAAGCAGCACCTATCGGAGACATATTCATTACGGCAACAGGCGACATAGACGTCATAATCGGCCGCCACGCCAAAAACATGAAATCGGGGGCTGTTGTAGCCAATTCAGGTCATTTCAACTGTGAAATCAACATCCCCGAAATTCGTGCTATCACAAAAAAAGTGACTACTATACGCGATAATGTTCAGAAAATGGTATTAAAAAACGGCCGCTACATATACCTTCTTGCGGAAGGCAGATTGGTGAATCTGGCAGCAGCGGAAGGCCATCCAAGCGAAGTCATGGACATGAGCTTCGCCAACCAAGCCTTAGCCGTAAAATACATTATGGAAAACGATCTAACCCCTGGAGTGCATAAGATTCCGGCAAAAATCGATGAACGAGTCGCCCGCCTGAAGCTTTCAGCGATGGGGATACAAATCGATACGTTAACTCCCAAACAGAAAAAGTACCTTGCCAGCTGGGAAGAAGGCACTTAGAAGCTTAATTTAATAATCAACGAAATCCTATATATTGGGGTGAGAAAAGATGAGTGAAGAAGAAGACGCATTTATTGGAGACTATATCGGCACAATCGAGGAATTCATGCCTGGTCCAGGAACTTTCGTGGACGAGGAAGGAAAGATATGTTCTTCAGCAATCGGAAAGAAAAAAATTGACGGAAAAAACCACAGTGCATCAGTTGAGGCAAACATACCCCATGAATTAGCGATTGGGGACATTGTCTACGGAGAAGTCTGTGCTTTCAGGAAAAATCTTGTAACTGTAATAGTGAAAAAGATCAAGGGATACAAGAATGACGTAGACATTAAAACCGCGATATTTATCTCGCAGATTTCGGATTCCTACGTAGAAAATCCAGAGGAAGCATTTGGAGTCGGGGATTTGGTAAAGGCTCAAGTAGTCAAGATGGAGACCGGTTTAATAGACATTTCAACCAAAGGCGAACTCGGAGTCGTGCTTGCCTACTGCAAACGGTGCAGGACTCCAATGGAGCGCACAGAAAAATTCAAGGACCGACTTGAGTGTCCGGCATGCAATCACAGGGAAGGAAGAAAGATAGCAAAGGATTACCGAAATGTCGATTTAAAGGATATGTAAGGGGATGAACATGGAAGTCAAAGTAATAGAAAAGAAAAAAGATTTATTGGAAATCGAATTCGAAGACAAAATCATGGCCGAAGCACTGCTGTCTGAATTGATGAAGAAAGGCGTAGACGCATACACACATGAAAAACATCCTCTGCTGCCAGGATACAGGTTGCGCATCGAAGCAAAAGACGCACAAATTGCATTAAAGACCGCGATATCTGACTTGGAAAAGGACTGGAAATCATTTAAAGGAGCCGTAGAAAAAGCCGTAAAATAGGTTCAAACATGTCTGATATGGATTCATCATCAGAAGACGATAAAGGCAGTGACAGCGGAGAAAAACCCCATTTTCACCACTGCGCCCGTAAGATTCTTGAGGAATCCATTGCAATGCCCTTTTTCAAAGACAACAAAGACCACATGCCCGTGATCCTCAACCTTCATGCAGGATTAACTGATGAAGGCGACTATTACCTGCTTAAAACCTCGATTCCCTGCCTCGGAGAAGACGACGTAAAAGTTTCCGCAGGAGAACACAACATAGACGTGTTTCTGACCTCGGGCGCAGAAGAGGAAAAAAGCCAAGACAAAGAATTCGACCATTTCGAGGATCCAAGCTTTCACAGCTCATACTATCTAAAAGACGAAGTCGACCCGAAAAGCCTAGAATACACATTCAAAGAAGAAACCTTGAAGATTAAGGTAACCAAAAAAGGATGAAAAAAAAGAAAGCGCCTCTACAAGATCTCATCTTTCAGAAAAAACCGCTGGGAGTGATACTCTCGCTTCACGGGGTAGAAGGCAGGTATCCCACAAAAATCGCAAAAGAAATAGACTGCACCTACACCCACACACTAAAAATCCTCTCAATACTCAGGTCCACAGGCATCGTGGAATTCAGAAAACACGGTCGAATAAAAGAAGTCGTACTCACAGAAAAGGGAATCGAACTCTCAAAATCCATATACGAGCTAAAAGAAAAATTCCTCAAATAAGCCACTTAATGAGTTCGCATAGGTGATGAGGTGTTTACATCTATTTTGTTGGTGTTGATCATTCTTCTTTTTTAGAGAGTTTTGCTAATTAATATTAGTATGGATTTGTTCTGGCTTGCTTTTGGGGCTTTAGGTTTGTGGTTTTTTGCTTCGTTTTATTTTATGTTCGAGTTTCAGAGGAGAAATCATTTTTTAGCCGACAAGCTGCGTCGAACTGAGGAACAGATTGAGGATTTGAAAAGGCATCATAAAAGAGATATCCAGCCTCATGGGTTGGAAGCCAATAGAGTCTTGGAGGATGTCTCAAAGCTTGAAAACCACATCGCGGAGACGATTTCAGCAGATAAGCACGAACAATTGAAGCAGAGTTATTGGGACATGCTTCAAAAAGATATGAAACAGAAGGCCGAGGAGTCTGGGGCATCTAAGGTGTCTGTGTTATTAGGCGAAAAAAAGAAGCTTGAGGGCATGATCGAGCTTTCAAGGTCCAAATACCATAAGGGAAGCATTGATGAAGAATCTTTTCGCGAGATCTCTCGGGATCTTTGCAAACGTATAATCGAGATAGAAGCCGAGATGCGGCTGAAAAATGGGGGAGAAAAAGAAACAAAAGAGGGTTGATGTATGTCAACTTTCAATATGCGCCACTCTATGGTTCCATCTTAGCACGCTTGATTGTCCGCTATCGATGATTTTGTCGAAGTCTTTGGTCGACTTCTGGAGCGGCAAATAAAGATAATAATCGCTTTTCGGGCGTTTGTCCAGCCATTCAAACAATCCTTTTTTGTGTATGCTATCAAGCCAATCAAAGAAACTGCTGAATTTAGCCAACTCTCCGTGGGGGTAAATCCTATAGAGCCCTGATTCGTATCTGAACTTGTTTCCTGCGTGTCTTGGTGAGAGTTGCAGTGGTTTTAGGTTGTAGTAGGGTAGGCTGAAGCTTTCTAGGTGGTGGGCGAACACCATTGAATCAGGTGAGATTTTTCCAAGTATTGTGAAAACTTTGTCTTCATGGGGGTTCACAAGAACCTGTATCTCGTCTTGGGTCCCAAGGTGGGTCCAGGTAGCAATAACGACGAGAAACGATATTGCCAGGAATGTGAAAATTTGTTTGCTTAGATGGGTTTTTAAGAAATTATTCATGTTTGAAAGTTTTTCTATCAGGCAGTAGGCTCCGTATCCTGAGAGTAGTGGGGTCAGTAAAACCAGGAAATACATGACACGCCTGTATCGGATAAAAAATCCGTAGAACAGCCAATAAGAAATCGCCTCAAATATCAGAAAGACGAATATCGGTAAAATAAAGGAGTATGCTCTTTTCTCGGATTTTGCTACAATGAAGTATACTGCTAAGGTGTTTAGTATCGCAGGTATTACTCCAATCAGGCTGAAGTAGTCTTGGTAGGGCTTATTTTTTTCCAAGACTAGGTATTGCCAGAAGAAATCTGTCAGTGTCTCCCAACTAAAAATACTTACGAATATGTATAGAAAACAGAGTGCTGAACCTAAGGTTATGATTGTTAAAGTTGCTTCAGCCCTGAATCTCCTTTCCCAGAGCAAAGTGAAAAACAGGAAGAGGAAGGTGGCAAAAACAGCAAGCATTGTTGTGTTTATGTGGGTGGATGCTACTGC
>JBDREA010000057.1:0-12848 GCA_043820265.1 Candidatus Altarchaeota archaeon
ACGGATAGAGGCTTACCCCCCTGTATTTCTCAATGTTTGCCTCGGCCCGTTTTTGGTCTCCGACTGTCAAGTACTGGGTTGAATGCATGGACTGACCTTCCCGCATAAATTTTCTTGAGGCGACCGCGAGGTAGTAGGGACCGGTTTCAGTTGACCCCCTGTGCCTTACCTGATCAGGGTAGGGGCCAGTGGATTCGTATTCCAGATAGATGCCTGTGTCGCTTCCGTTGTGTATCATGAGGTGATTGAAGTTCATGCCCTCGGTTTTGATTTGGTCTTCTGTTTTGTAGATTATCTTTTCGGTCTTTTCTGTCTCATCCCTCCAAGTCCGAAAGTGCTGCAGCGAAGTATAGTATGCGTTGAACGGCATTACCTGCATCAATCCCTCGTATCTTCCGTTTTCCAGTAGGTCGTTTTTTACGATTATCTCCTTTATAATGGCATCATTCAGGAAGGTGTAGGAGACTGTTAAGCTTGCCCACTGCTCGGATTCCTTTGTTTCCGGGTTTTCCCCTGTTATGACGGATTTATAGATTATCTGATTTTCAGATGTGATTATTTCAGGATAAGATATATCGTCTAAGTAGTTGACTGTGCTCGTCCCATGCCTTCTTTTGGTTCCCAGCCATGAAATAAACACGAAATCGCGCATGTATCCCTGATCTATGTAGTCTGTGTCTGGTGTGCCGAAATACCTTACAGAAGGTTTATCGTTGTCTAACCGGATTTCATAGGTGGGGGTCTGGATTAAGTAGAAGTTCCCTGCGTCTATTACTTCAGGGACTTCCTCGGCCAGATTGGAGTGAACGGACGATTCGTTTTGCCTTGTAATCCTCGATTTTGGCGTGGGGTGCCTGTAAATTGAAAAGTTTTTGTTGCTTGAATATATTTTTTCGAGCTCTGAGTTTCCGTCCATCTCAAGGGTCAACTCCGTATAATCCAGGTTTGTGTCCCCCCTGAGAAATCTGTCGAATTCCTCCAGGTTGCCGAGGGTCCGCTCAGAGACCACCAGATAGTTGATTCCGAAGACCTGATATAGGCTTTTAGTGTATCGCTCACCCTGCTTTGCGAAATGGGTGTTTAAAAGGGATTGTAAAAGGAGGCGGGTCTCGCTTCCGTGGGCGACGCTGTTTTCTGGGTTGTTTTTTTTCGCGAATACCTCGATCATATGTCTGTAACCGTATCCTGCCGCGTTTTCGTGCTCGTCCGACGGCACGTTCCCAAGCCAGTTTAGCCCCTCTAATTCGTAGTCGGAACCAGAGATTTGTGGCAGATAATACATGTTTCCTATAATGGGGGCTGCTAGGAGGAGCGAAAATACACTTATGGAAAAGATGTTGGAATATGCATTTCTCAGTTTTTTGTAGCCTATTTTGTCTATCCTTTTGGGTCTTAAAAACAGTATCAATACCAACTCGATAATTATTGTAATTGGAAAGACGATTTCCAAGGAGAGAGGCAATCCCGTCCCAGTGTATCCTGTGACTATCGAACTCAGGATGAGGGTTATATCTTCCTCTAGGTATCTTGTAGCAACCCAACTTAATATGGTTATTAGAAGGGTGATGATAAGTAATGAGTGAGGAATTGAATTGACGATCCCTCTTCTAAGGTTTTGTAGTGTTTTATCTACCCATTCGTAGCCGAAAGTGGCAGAAATGGGCAGGATGAGGAAGAAGTAGAAGATGTATCTCAGAGCGCCAGTGGACCCTTGAGCCTGTATCGCAGGAAAAAGCAGTATTAGAAGGCATGTGAGAAACAAGCATTGCCCTTTAGATGGCAATCGAAGATAGCCGATTACCGCCAAAACAGAGTGTAATGGGCCGATCCATATCGGTGTCACAAAGGCATGGTGGCTCAGGTTTCTTAGAGACGACAGTATGGGTGCTATCTGGAGATTTCTTTGGTCGGATGGGGTGTCATCTTCTTTTCGCCCTTCAGGATTTTGAAAATCCGGTAGAATTATTTTTCTTATGTGGGTTATGAGGGAAAGGAACGCGTACAAAAAGAAGATCCATACTACACCGAATACCATGTCCCGGCCCAGAAGTGTTTCCTGGTGGAATATGGTTATGAAGTCAGTTACGAACGTTAGTCCTGTGACATCGACGAATTTCGCGCCTAATGTAGGGATTAATGACAGCTTTGTTTCGTATTGCCCGAATATCAGGGGGTAGTTGTTTAGTGTAAAGATGAAGACGAATATTGTCAGAGCCATTGTCAGAAAAACGTGGCGGTCTAACCTCCCCCAGATCACGGTATCAAGAAACAGGTATACTAGGACGAGGTTCATGAGCATGATGTATGTGCCTGTGTGGGTCAGACATAAGATGAAAAGCGAGATGGCTACGACTAATACCCTCTTCCAGAAAACGATGTTTTCCTTCAAGGCGAATGTCAGGATTAAGATCAGAGGGGGGATGGAAAAAACGGAGGGCCTGTATCTTAATAGATTGATTGACAGGTAGGTCATGGACAAAAAGAAAATAATGGAGAGGTATCTCTGATTTTTGTATTTGAAAAATATCGATGCATAAGAGTAGAAAAGCAATATGCTTCCCAAAAGTACTATGAGAGGTATGATGTATGAGGCCTGGGTCACGCTCAAACCTGTGAGCTTCATCACGAGTCCCCCGAAGAACCATAGGCCGAAAGGATGGTTGTAGGCCCAGTTGGTCCTGAAAGTCCCCTCCGTTATCTTTTCGTAGAATTCTTGCAGAGTCGAGGATTCATACATCATCTGGGTGTAGTAGATGTGGCTGTAGACGTCTGTTCCCGAGGCTCTGGGCTCGAAAATGATCGGGAGAAGGTATGCTAAACCCACCATTGCGAAAATGAACAACAAAAGGAGATTTTCCCTTATGAAAGCGGAGACACTCCTGGTTTTCTGACTCATTTTAGATTATTTCTATTTCTTTTCAGAAGAATAAAAACGCTAAGTTTTCCACCAGTCTACACTATGAACGGCGTAACCGTTCATGTGCGCAGGAAATCCAGAAGGATTTCCTAGCGTTGACCGGTGCAATGAAGAGCTTCGTTCTTCGTGTACACGAATTCCTTTGAGGAATTCGTCGTGATGTGGAAAACTTGCGCCCTAAGAACACGATTGTGTTCTTGGGCCCAAGGTCAGCTTCGCTGACCTTAGGGTGTCACAACCGCCGGTCATAGTAAAAACGCTACGGCTGAAGGCCGTGCGTGCAAGGACGACTGAAGTCGTCCTCTGCATGCCGCCGGTCTACACGAGAAACGACTTCGTCGTTTCTGTGTCCCGGAAACCAAAGGTTTCCGAGGATTGACCAGCGGTTGTTTACATCCGAAAGAGGCAAAACATCAGTGATATATATTTTAATGGAGGTAATCCTTAACAGAAACTAAAATGAAGTATCCTTTTGAGAATTTCGGATTGGACAGGTGGAGCCACAGGATAGAGATGGGGGATAGGTTTCTTCCATGGAATGAATCCATTTTCCAGTTGGAGCGAAGGAACCGAATAGATTCCTGCCATGTGCAAAGTCTTAGGGCTAGGATTTTCAAGTCGTCTTTAAGGTATAATTAGGTGGAAGATGGGGGGAAGGATTACATCAGCATTGGTTGGTCTGATGTCGGTCTTATTTTTTCTCGGATGTTTAGGCGCCCCTGAACCAGGACAAATTAGCTCACCTTCCCAAAACGACGAATTAACCTTTCAGATCGAACAATCCACCACAACAGTTTCAGCCCAGAAACTAGAAGATTCATCTGGAGAAGATGATTCTCGGGATCTCGGTGAGGAACTTGTCGTAAAAATCGAGGCTGGAGGATTAGATGAAGACGAATCTGGCAAAGAAGACGAGGATTCATCCACTGTTTTGGTTGAATCATGCGAGTATTTTTGCAGGCAGATAGGGTATGTGGGGGGAGTATGCAGGCTTTCTGGGAAAGATTGCAAAAACCAACCAAACGAAACATATAAGGCCCAAGGAGACCGTTTCTGCAGGTCAAGCCAGAGGGGACAAAAGGCGCTTGACTCCTGTTGCTGCAGGTTTTAGCTTCTTAAGGTTAATGCTCGCCAAAGTCTTAGCTCCTTGGTGGTTAGATTCTTAGCATAACACGACAACTTCTTTCACGCTTTCCAGTGCGAGAAGAGTGTCTATCAGTTTTCTTGGAATGGGTTTTTCGGTTACGACAGTCATCTTGGCCCCGCTGAACATGGGATCGTCTGTGGTTATCTGCCTTATTGCGATGTTTGCGTTATCTATCACAGACGAGACGTCAGATACTATCCCGGGGCGGGATGCGTCATTTGGGATAATCTCTATTGCTCCGAATCCTAGCGGTTTTGCGATGTTTCTTAGAAGAAGGATGGATTCAAGGTTTTCGTAGATGTTTTTTAGCTCTTCGCTTTTTTGGATTTCTGCGATTGTCTGGCCGACTATCCTCCTGTCGACTCCGACGACCCGAGCGATTGCTGCGTGGGAGATCTCTGCGTCCTTGGAGAAGACCTGTTTTTTCTGATTTATCGAAAGTCCGTTTGAGAGGAGGAATTCTGCTACTCGAATTTGGCCTCTTTTTCCCTTGAATTGTTTTTTTAGGTCAAACATCTTTTTTCTATTAGTGGGTATATTATAATTATAGTCGACGTCAAAACTTATTTGACATATCTAAAAAAATTTTGACGTCGAATACGCAGAAAACAGCAAAGCTGTTTTCGCGCGCAAGTAGCGAAAAGCTACTTAGCGTATTTGACGGCATAACTTATGTGTAAAGATTTTTATGCCGTCAACTATAAATCAACGTAGACGGGGGAAAAGTGGGTATTTATACCAATATATCCGTTAATATAACACTATTATAGAAAAAAATGCCCCCTACCCAAACTGCTAAGAGAAGGCCTCAGATAATAGTCAATGAAAAAGGACAGAAGGCGAACCTAGTTCTACCAAGAGATCAAGTTAAAAAGATAACATCAGACCTCGCAAAACACACAGAACTAGACCAAATCGCGCCCATGGATGTAATCGGAGCCATGCACAGAAAACACATCGACGAAGCTGAAATCACAAAATTCATAGGATTCGTAAAAACCCATGTAGGGGTAGAAATTGGAGGAAGACTCACCCACGAACACTCAGCATTCCAAGAACACCCAATCGGAGTAAGCCTCACAGCCGAAGAAAAAGAAGCCATCAATGCTAAACTGACAATACAAGACGAAAAAGGCGCAGCCATCAATTTCAGAGACTTGGTAAAGGCTGAACGGAGCCGACTACAAAAAAGAGAAACCCACCAGGATGAAAAAAGAGGGAGACGAGAAAGTCTAACACCTGGAAAAAATGAGTCAGATGAATCCTTCAAAAAAAGAGTAAGTGAGGCTGATCTTGAAGCACGATATGAAAAAGCAAGAGAAACACTAACGGATTTCCACGGAGAAGACGGTGCACTACTTGACGCAATAAAGGTATCGAACGCACTCGCCGACGATAAGCTTGCTGAAAGCCTGATGGTTCCAGAGACCAAACGATGGAAGGAGCTCAGAGAGGATCCGTCAATCGGAGACTGGGTGAAATTGCGGGAATCGCTTGACCAAGCAACTGACTCAACGACGCAAACCCAAATCAGACGACAACTCAAAGCCAGAGAAAAACAACTCACCTCAGCAAAAGACCCCACAGAAGTGGAGGCGACGATACAAAACCGGAAAAAGATCGAAGAAGCAAAGGGGATTGTCTCCCTCCTCGGAGCAGCACCCATAGTACCTGACCCAAACGCTGTCTGGGATCGGTTAGATGATGCGGGAAGGGAAAAATTCCTTGCAGCATCAGGAGACGACCAAGTTAAAGCAGCGGAAAACGCCACCACATTATACCAGCGTATACTCTACGAGATGGGTAGAGTTGAAGGAGTCAAAGTCATTATGCCAGAACCTGCGGCCAAACCCGTGGCAAAACCTGCTAAACCAACAGGCATAGGAGAAACGCCAAAACCTGAGCCTAAAACTCCTCCAAAAGAGGAACATAAAGATGTAATTGGACCAACATTATTCGAGGATATCCTCAAAGAGATGATCAAAAATCAGAAAGACTCTCCAACTGAACCCACTGTAATAACAGGCCATCACAACGTAATAGTCCACGGAGACGGCGGGGATGTTTACAACGTCGATCTGAGTAACACAGTCATCGAGGCTGGTGCTACGGTAATCATCGGGGGAAAGAAGCTCACAGGCGAAGACCTACCCCCAGGTGTCGTAAAACGTCAAGCCCCCCACGATGGAAAAAGCCTCAACCAGTCAGCAGCCCATCGACTAAATTTCGCAATTGATCTGAGCAGAGACCGCTTACTAATAAAAGAATTGATAGTAGGCATTGAACGATTTAAACCTGAAGCACTCAAATTACTGGCGAATGGCCAAGAGTTCGAAACAGGCGAAGAATTCATTAACATCATGAGGCAGATCCTTGAGGAATCTGGCTCACCCGATTTCATCAAGGGAAGACTCGACTACAACATCGGGAAAGCATTCGGGGAACTTGCAGGAGGGATCGGAAATGACGAAAACTTGCAAGAAATAAAACAAGTATTCGCCGAAAAAGCCGAAAAATACAGCAGCACAGAAAATGCTAAATCTTATAATCAATCCATGGATAACTGGATCGCAGATCGCCAGTTGGCTAATTTAGAAGAAGACGAAACAACTAGAAAATTCTATCTTTCACAGTTAAGTCACCCAAGCGAAGCAGCCTTAAGATTCGTCCAGCAAAACCTGGGAGCGTCTGCAAAAGAGCGCGAAAAAAATTGGGGAACAGATATTGCAGAAGAGGAATACAAAAGAGACATAGGAGAACCTGGATCTCCAGTACCTCAACCAGACGAACCAGTTACTGAGCCCCCTACCGAACCGACGGTTGCATCAGGCTCCCCAGCACAAACAGACCCCCAAGCTTCAAGTGGATCTCAAGCGTCAAAAACAGGGGAAGCGGTTACACCAGACGTGATCCTCAAGGCAAGAGATGAGAGAGTACAAGTATTACTTCAAAATCCTGGCGTGGCAGAATACGCCCAGCTAAACCAAATATGGGCTGATACAAATTTCGATCTAGAACTACCAATGGGATTTGATAAAGCAGAAAATTTCCAGCAATTACATAGAGACGACCAAGACGCAGGTGAACTTCTTGGATGTTATAATAAGATAATTGAAAAAATCCGAAAAGGAATGCTGGTCGATAGAGGTATCTTCTCACAGCAGGATTTGAATGCGGCAAATATTCCTTTTGAGAGAGCTCAAACTCTTGAAGGAGATGCAAAAGGCGAGGCATTATTTGAGGCGTTAAAATCTATCGATGGAGTACTTGTTCCAAAAAGAAAGGAATGGGAAGCCAAAGCGAGAGAGCTTTTTGATGGCGAACATAAAACTGAGCTCATTGAGTTTCATGATTTAAGTATCAACGCGGCCTTGCCGGCTTTTCTCAGAGATCCCGTGGGAGATGCCAGAGATTATCCCGAAGATGTTCCTAAAGTCCGAAAATTACTCCAAAGCCTCGGCTTCGACATAGCAGCCGACGGAAAAACCTTCGTGAGGATTGGAACCGAGCCGGGTTCTGCAAGGGATGCTAATGCACCTTCAAGCTCTCAAACACCGCAAACAGGGGAAGCGATTACAACAGAAGAAGTATTAGCCGCTCAAACGGAGAAACTCAAACTACTATTGGAAGATAAAGATGTGGCAGAGTATGTGGAGATACGTAGAGATCTAAATAAAATTAGCAATTTATATATCCCCCCTGACCTCGACAAAGCCCAGAGCGTGGAGGAATTCGATCAAGGATCCTGGCCTCTTCATGAAAGATCGAGAAACGTACCTAGGACTTTAGAGAGAACAGATTACGTTGAAAGAGGCCTCCTCACCGATGATGTAGTCCAAGATGTGATAGCTCTGGTTTCAGAAACTAAAGGCTTAGATGAAAAAGGAAGAGACCAGAAATTATTTGAGGCTTATAAAAAGCTGGATTCAGCGACTGCACCAAAAAGAACCAAGTTGGAGGGGAGAGAACGGGAATTATTAAGGGGTGAAAGTGCTGAAAAAATCGAAACATACAATACAGTTCAAGGTTCCTATAACCTAAAATCTTTCCTAGATGACCCTATTGATTACGCAGAAAGATATCCTTCGTTGGTAGAAGACCGTAAGGCAACCCTTGCAGCACTCGGTTTTACCATCGCATCTGACGGAAAAACTATTGTGAGGATTAAAGGAGGACATGATTCGGCAGCGACTCATACGCCTGATTCAGGGAGTCCAGCTCCTGTAGCACCAACGGCAGGTCCAGAACCCGTCGTCCCAAAGGCATCTGATAACGGACCTCCACCCTCCGCACAGCAAACCCAATCAGCCGGGGATATTGACGCGGCGGTCTCAGCCAGAATGGATGAAGGGCCTGTAAGCGGTGATAGAGCCTATGATCTGGGAGTGAAAGTTGGAGACATCATCTATGAATCCCTGGGAGCCGATAGCAGAGCGGGCGTAGATTTGGATAGTGTGTTGAAAAAGATTCGAGATCTTCCCCGAAACAAAAAGAAATTGTTAACCCCCGATGGTTCCCATGCCCTTGCAGTAATCAGTGATGGGGTGATAGGAGCCCTCTCAGGCACGTATCCGTCTGAAGAAGCCAGAATTGAAGCGAACACGTGGCCGAACCTTAGAGCTGCTCTCGATTCTGCCAGTAATGCCCTTACCTATGAAGAAAGGGTCGACGCCGTCGCAAGCCAGAAGCAACAAGCCTATCGACCGCAAGAGTTCTTCAACGGAGTTGCATCCGTCCTTTTCGTGCGAAATAATACAGAAGGTGTCGCGAAGTTCCTCAGAGAAAACAAACTCACCGTTGAACCAGGAGATATAAGCCGGCTGAGAGAACTCTGTCAAGATCCTGACGCGGCAGCACAAATCAGGGATAGCATACAAGCACTAATGGAAAACATAGATATGAAACATTTTACCTTCCTCGAAGACGAGATGCCATCACTTTATAGAGCGTTGAAAACCGCCATTCAGGACAAGAAAATAGATACTGTACACCAAAACAGAATTACCGCGAAAAATCTCGACCACAATCCCACAGGCTGGCTTTCATACTTCGCTGACGCACTAGAGATGACGCAAAGTACTATTCCACCAGATACTCAAAGAAAATCAGGCCCTAGTACAAGTTCTAGTATTCAAGAAGACGATTTCCCCTATTAATGATAAATGGGGATAAGACACTTGAAATACTGGATTCGCAGAGGATAATCCTACCACCAAACTATTATACCCCCCCTAACCTCGTTTGTTCTTTTTTGTATAATGGTTTAGGTCGGTTTTTGTAGTAGACTGCCCCTGCGATCATTCCCATTAACGCTAAGAGGGTCGTTACGGTACGCCAGCTTGGAAGAAGGCTTCTAAGGGAGATGGAGGGGAGAGTGATTTTTTTCGTTTCTTTTGGTTGAGTTTTTGGAGGAGATACTGCCTTCGCCGTGAGGTCCTCCAAGACCTTTTTTAATAGCGTCGATTCCGTCTTTTGTTCGGTTATCATAGAGGATACGCTTGAGGATTGTGTAGTCATAGGTTTAGATGTTGTAGAAGTATCTACGGGAGAAGTTGTGGGTGGAGGAGAGGAGGTTGTTGTTATTTTTTCTATCGTTGATGTGGGAGGAACTGATGTTGTAGGAGGATTAGTTGTTGTTAGGGGAGGTGCGGTTGAGGGTGTAACAGAAACTGTGGACGTTGTCTTTTTGGGTTTCGCCGGGTTGAGTTGGTAGGGACGGTTTCCCCGGCCGCCTCCCCCGCCGGATGAAACGGTCGTTGTCGTCGAGATGGAAGTAGTAGTAGTCGAAGATGCGTTAAAAGAGAAAGTTGTCGAGTCAAGGCAAAACCCTATCTTCCAGGCGTCGAGCTGAAACAAACCTGAAGATGATAGGTTGAACTCAGTTGTCTCGTTCAATCTGAAGGAATAATGCCCTGTTTCGTTCATCAAGTTTTGAAAAAACGGATCTGCGAGATCCCAGACGCCGTTTCCGCCCAGTTGGTTGACTCCTAGACTGGCGTTACCGACAGATTGATTTAAGGAATTAGCCGAGGAGACAAGGATCGAGGTGCCCCTGAAAACATCGGTTGGTGAAACGGTTACGGTAAGGGGATCACCTTGGATGGTGAAATCTATCTTAGAGGAATTTACTGTTTCGTTTGCCGTGAGAACCGAAGCAGAAAAGTAGTGGCTTCCGCACCTAAACGAGGAAAGTCTTCTAAGCCAAGAAGAAGAAAAAGAGCTTGAGTTAAAGGACTGATTAAGGTTCTGGTTGAAGATGAAGTCAAGTGAGTTGTTAGAGGATGAGACGATTACATCATCAAAGTAGATGTCTAGCTCGACTGAGACGTTGCTCTCGTTTCGTGAGATGTTTTCAAAGACGACCGAAACCATGAACTCCTCTCCAGCGGACACGTTTGAATCAGACAGTTGAAGAGATACACCGCTGAAGGGGGGAGAGGCACTTACGAGGCCTATTAATAAGAAGAAAACGAAACCTGAACTGATGATTGCACACCACCCTTTTCTCATAAAGAAAAACACCACCCCCTAAAAACTAGGGACAAAAATATGAGAAAACGAATATAAAAACGCTAAGTTTTCCACAGCTCTCCGCTAGGAACAGCGACGCGAAAAATTCCACTTGAATTTTTGCGTCCAATTTGCCTTCGACAAATTCGGAATCTGTCCCTGCACCCTGGAAATCCTTTAGATTTCCTAGGGTTGACTCGCAGTGTGAAAAACTTGCGTGTCACTACCATCGGTAGATAGACTGATGGCATGAGATGACCGATGGTAGTTGACATGTGTCGGTAAGAAAGCCTATTTCTCAACTATCGACTCTTTGACTTTCATGCCAAAGTGCCTACCCGCCTCTTCGACGTAGCCCAGGACTTCTGCGCCGGGCTTGATCTTTGTGACGGAAACGGGCTTTTTGTTTTTTGAAACCAGATTGATGGTCTCTGCGTTTTGTAGGATCGTCTGGACCTTGACGCCTTCGGCTTCAGCCTCCACTAAGATCAACGGCCTCTTTTCTATCTTCACTCTCCCGACGATGGCGGGCTTTCCCTCCCCTTTGATGTTCACGACCAAGACCTCCATCCCCGCTTTCAGCTCGCTTAGATAGTTCGTCTTGTCTTTGGGTGCCTTGATGTATGCGTGAACCGGCCCCGCATTCACCCTAAAGGGTCTTGCGGCCACATATTCGGAATCCATGCTTTCGCTGTGGACCAGAAAAAATCCATTGCTTCCCGAGCCCACAAGCATCCCCTCTCCAACCACCATCATGGAGCAGGTGTCCACGCAGACGCGGTCTCCCATTCCGACCTGTTCGACTTTCGTTACAGTAAGGACTTTCAGATTGAGGCGCTCCTCAGAAAGCATCTTTTTCACGTATTCGCCGGTCTTTTTCACGGTGGAGGGATCGCCGGTTTCAAGCACGATGCCGTCCACTCCGACCTCCATTGTCTCAAAGACGAGCTTTGCCTCTTTTTCGCTTCGAACCTTTGCAATGAGCTTGCATTTTGTCCCTTGCAGCTTTGCTATCAGGTTCTCCAGGGGAATCACTTTCCAGTTCTTGTTATCTACGACAAGGTACGAGGCTTTTTTTCCAGCTTGCGCTGCGGCATCTTCATCCCCCTTCGTACCAATCTCAATATAAGCTGATTCAAGTTTCTTCTTATCGTAGGTGGACTTAAGATCTGAGAGGAGAATATCTGCTCCTTTCTTAAATCCCGCAACCTTGACGTCCGCAAGTTTTCGAATTTTTTCCCAGTCCTCCTCGTTCGCTAAGACAACCGAAAAACCAGACTCCAACGCCGCGGTGATGACGTTCTTCCTTTTGGCCCAAGATCCACCTAAAGCCTTTATCCAAAGCACTTTTCACAACTCCAAAATAGTAGATGAATAATTAATTGAAACATAGGAACCTTTAAATACTGTGCAGAGAATAAGTTACTTCTCAAACAATAATAAAAAATAATTGATGAGGTATAGACATGGATTTATGGGGTGAAATCGGAACAACCGCAGGAGAGATTTACACGAAATTCGCAGGAAAAAAGGCAACAGACATTGCATCAATAAAGAAGAAAATCAAATCAAAGGTTGGTGTCGAAATAGCTATCGGCTGGCTGGCAAGAGAAGGCAAGGCTCGACTGCAAAAAAAGGGAGCCAAGCTTTCAGTGGAGATTCTTCCCTAAGAATTCCTATTTATTCGTCTTCTTCTTTTTTAGCCAGTTTGAGGAGCTTCCACAGTTTTTCGGTCACCACGAAGTAGGGGTTGCTCGGATCCTTTCCTTTGATATCGATTAATCCGTGCTCCTGAAGCTCAACGGCTGAGCGGGCCAGTCTCAGCTCGCTTACGCGAAGCTTTTCAGCTGCTTTCCTGGCTTTTATCTTCTTTTTTTCCGCAACCATCTTCAAAAGATCCTTTGTGGTTTTGGAGTCCAAGACAAGGTATTGTTCTGAGAGGATGTCGCTGTAGGTTTTTTCCTTTTCCCCCTTCTCCTTTTTCATCTTCTCCATGTACTTCTTCTTTTCATCCTCCTTTTTCTCCCATTCCTCGTCTACTTCTTTGGGGGCCTTCTTTTTTTCGCGGCTGAAAAAGATAACGAGGATGATCAGCACCAGAAGAACAGAGAATACTATTCGGGGATGCTCGATGTATAATCTTTGCTCTGGAATATGAGGGTTTGTGTCAAGTGAATCAATTATGCCATCCCCATCTGAATCAGGATTAAATGGATCTAAGCCGAGTTTTTTCTCATAGTAATCCAATATGCCATCTCCATCAGTGTCGAGGTC
>JBDREA010000058.1:0-13220 GCA_043820265.1 Candidatus Altarchaeota archaeon
GCTGCTTGGATGTTGATGTTCTCGTCGCCTGTCAAGAATATAATCTTTAATGCAGATGCGCTAGTCGACAAAAGTACCAACGCAACCAAAACAATCAAAAGCTTCTTCATTTTTTCTGTTCCCTCCTGATTTACTAAACAATTAGTTTTACACTAACCTATTGCCCCCCCCACTTTAAAAATGTTTCTACTCTTCGATTATATGTGTTTCTCTTTCTAGGAGGTTTAGTTCCAGCCGCTTTAATGTGCCGGGGTGTAGGCTTAAGATGAATCTGGCGTTTTTTGCTGAAACGATGTCTCTAATCTGTTCGACTAGGTGAAGTACTAGGTCGAAGTTGTTGTAGTTTATGAGGTATTCGACTCCGTCTAAGAGGACAATCCCATTTGGGCTTTTTTCGATGAATGTGTCAATGACCGCAAAGATTTGTTCTGGTTGGGGGTTTATTGTCGTATGCTTGTCCACCCTTCTTGAGTCGGTAAGCCAGAGTATCGGTATCTTTCTGAGCTCTGCGAATTGGTCTCTAATCTGTTTTGGATGCGTGCGGGTGATCAAAAGCCCCTGACAACCTTTATCCATCTCATCTACGAACAGGTCTAAACTGTGTGAGGGCTTTTTTTCTTTCACCAAGTAGATGAACCCGGGCTTTAACGAGGTGGTTAGGGATTCGTCTAAATGGATTTCGGTTTCTTTGGACGAATAAGTCTCAAAGTAGTCCATAAGCCGCCGCTCTATTTTCCGGCTTTTCACCATATCGAATAGGGTTGTCTTTGTGGTTGTGACAGATATGCTCAGATAGATGAAGACTGTGGAGAGGATGTAGCCTATTCGTTGGATGATCTCGGCCAAAAGATTTAGCTGACTGAACGTCAGGATATCCCATAGAAAAGTCACGGCTAGGAGGCTGAAAGAGAACGCCATGAACACAGGTTTCCTTCTGAGTCCCCTTTGCAGATTCAACCCGAAGAAGCCGAGTATGAGAGAAGGTATCGATAAAAGTAATAGTAGAAGCGGGGTGATGAACCATTCAAAGAGGTTGGGGCTGATGTATCCAATGTGATTGAGAATGGATAATGCTACAGCCCCTAACATGATAACAGAGGGTAATATCGAGTTTTTCATAAACTTCCTCTTCTCGATGATGTTCAGCGCAAAAAAGGAGAATCCTCCAAAGTAGAGTGAAGCGCTTGACCAAAAGAATAAGCCATAGTATGTGCCTAAAGATCTTGGAAAAGAATAGATGAGAAAAAATAAGGTGCCAAATAAGAAGGCCACCAAGAGGAATACGTCGGGATGGGCTCTTTTTCTGGCGAACATTCGGAAATAGAAGGAAACAAGGGTAAGGCATAGTAGCGCTTCTAGGAGTGTAAGGTAGAATATGAGGGTCTGCAGTTCCACACGTCACCTCTTTTTGAAGTAGTCCTTTTTTTGGTCCATGAATGCTGCTTTTGAGGATAGGATTTGGGTGATGGCCCGCTTTATCTCTACTTTCTCATCATCTGAGAATATTGGATTGATTTGGTCGAGGATTTTCTTTTTTTGGGTTAGTAGTATGTCTTCGAGCACGACGGTGACGTCTGGTGCCTTGGGGGCTTCTCTCTTTTTTCCCGCCATCTTCATGAGGCGGGCTCGCATCATCTGGCGTCTTTGGATTTTGAGTTTTTGGTCCTTTTCATCCACTAGGTCGTCGAGTCGGCCTTTGACTTTGCTTTTGTGTTCTTCGTCTAATCTGACCTTGGATTCCTGCCATCTCACCCAATCCGTTTGGTCTTTTTCTTTTTGGGTGAGGCGATTTGTCACGTCTTCATCGTCCATCAGGTCTTTCAGTCTTTCCGCCACTTTGTCTTTTTGTATTTCTTGTAGTTCAGCCCGTTTATTTCCCTCGATGATTTCTCTGGCCTTGTCTAGGGCGTCAATCATGTCTTCTTCGGCTATTGGGCTGTAGTATATTTTTCCCCAGAGGGTTACTGCTTTTGCTAACTGCTTTTCTCTTAAGCCTTCAAGGGCTTCTGTTAATTCCTCTAAGGTTAGGTCAGATCGTTCCTTTACTTCTTCGGTGCTTGATGGACCCAACTCTAAAAGCAGTATGAATGTGTTGCTTTCCTCCTTTGTGAAGCCGATTTTTAGCAGGTCCTTTTTTTGCATCGTTAATTAGTGGTTTTCTTTAACTATAAAATTGTTTAGTAGGGTATGCTGAGGAGGTAGAGGGTGGTTGGGATGATCAATACACCCATTAGATGGTTTCTTCCGACCCCTTTGAGTATCGGAAGCAGGCCAATGTTTGTCGAAACCGCTGCTATGGCGCATCCGAACCATCCAGTCAAGTAATAGATGAGGAAGCTGACAAATGCCAGGGTGGCAAGTGAAAGGGCCCGGTAATTTATGTTTCTTAAGGCTTTTGAGAACCATCTTCCGATTTTTAGGTGTATGAGATATGCTGGCAGAGCAGCTATCGACATCGCAGAAATGAATAATATGAGTGTTGTGAGGTCGATATCTATGATGCCTGATATCATTGTCGCCACTCCGCTTCGGGGGTTATTTATCGTGTAAGATGATGCGAGAGAATAGATTGCATCGGATGTATTTATCGCCGAAAGGCAAACAAGAAAGTTTACTGGGTTGTTTTTGAGGATGCTGAATAGGAGGACTCCCGCTTGTGACGGGCTCATCGCCGGAAGCACGCCTATTATCAACCCTCCGATGCTTCCGAGAAATCCTGCGAATATCAAACTGGGTGTGATTTCCACTTTAGAATAAGGTTGTTGTGGTGGGATGTCCGAATTCGTTCTTATGGAGGTGATTAGTGTACTTAGACCGAATAATCCAGTGAATACAGGAAAGAGGATCTGACTTTGTGAGATCATGTTTTGATTGAGGGAGATTAGTCCGAGTTCTCCGCTTAGAAAAAAGATCACTGTCGCCCAAAACCTATTGGTGGTGTTTTTTTCCTTAAATATGAGGGCTGCTACTGCAACGAGCACGAGGTAGATGAGGTATTTTTTAAGGTGTGGGTATATCACGGGTATGAATCGGATGGACGCAGGAAGTAGAAGGAGGGCAAATACAAGTCCTAGGAGGCTGCCGTAGGCTGTCAGCCTTACGGCCTCCATCGCCTTTCCTTGTAGGAGCAGTCGATGGGTGGGGAGTACGGAAAGACAAGTGGCTTCCTCTGGCACTCCGAGAAAAATTGCTGGGATGTAGTCGAGGAATGTGTGGGTTAGAGACATCGAAACCATGGCGATTGAGAACTCGAGGGGGGAAAGACCTAGTCGGGGGTATATCGACATGCCCAGTAGGCACAGGGTGTTCACGTGCAGTCCTGGAGTCAAGCCTGTGATTGTTCCGAGGACGCAGCCGATGAGGATAAGTATCAGATACTCTATCATAGTGTAAAATAGTTTAGAGTAAGTATATAAAATAAATACCTAGTTTGTTGCCTTAAGAAAAATCAAGGTGTCAGCCAGTAGGAGATCAGATTCCAACCATCCAATAAACATAATGTGTTAGGGGGACAAATTGTTGTTGTTGCTCCTCCACCTATTGTTGTAGTGGTTGAGGAAGACGATGTGGTTGTTGTGGACGTTGTTATTCCACCGCAGGCATTGGTGCATCCCGTGGCTCCTGCGTCATTCCATCCGCTTGTGTTATTACATGAATTGTTGACTCCTTCAGCTGTTGGATCGGATGTGGAGTTGTCGATGTCGATTAATGTATTATTGCAGATGGTATTCTCGTAGATGTCTGAGGATGTGGCGTAGTCGAGTACAATACCGCGGAGGTTTTCTTCTATCGTGTTGTTTGTGATGTTGTTATTGTTGTTGAGGTTAAGTGAAATTGCGAACGAATCGCAGTAACCCGGGAAATTTTCGGTGCACGACATGTTGATGGCAGTGCCGCTATTATTGGAGATGTTATTGTTGGTTACGATGTTGTTGTCCCCGCCTGTATCACACAAGTTGCTTCCCCAGCAATAAGCCCAGAAGATTATTCCGTCATTGTTGCCCATAACATTATTGTCTGTTATTTGATTATCCGTTGGGTCGGGATCGAATCCCTGATCGGAAAAAACTATTCCTCCGTCGCCGGCATTGTCTTGGATGTTGTTGTTCCGTATTATGTTGCTGACTGATGTCGCCCAGATATTCAGGCCATCCCAGGTGTTCGAAAGAATATTGTTTTCTTGCACAACCGTGTCATTCACGTCCATAAAGACGATACCGCGGTAGTTTTGAGTGATGTTATTGCCTGTGACGTTACTATCCCGTACAGTCTCAAGATAAATACCCCAAGAAAAGTTAACTACGTTTAAGTAGACAATAGAAACATTATTTTGTCCGGTCACATTTACACCGTAGATGTACATGTCAACTCCGCCATCATCGCCTGTTATCTGATAGCCTGCCCCATTTAACAAAACATCGTCTACTCCGATGGTGAAACAGGTTCCGGTGGTATTCAAATTAGAATTCAGCGTACAGCTTTCGGTGATCGTTTCTCCGCAACTATAATTTTGGGTTGAACCTACACAGACAGCAGATGCACTAGATACAATAGAAAGAAGAAGAAATAATCCCCAAAGTATCTTCCCCACCAACCCCATGCTTACAGATTGGTGTTGCGATATAAATAATTATCGATGTTATTCATTCAGAGTTCGTTAGGATCCATCATTTCTGCACCAAACGCCTTTTTCATCGAACTAAGCATTTTACCGAATAACTCTCCTACCTCCCCCCCTTCTTTTGACTCAGGAAGTTCTAAGGTGGACTTGTCTGCCAGTTCTACGATCATTTGTGGGACCGAATCTCGAAAACTTTTTAGTAAAGTATCTTTCCCCATGCCGTTGTCTACGACGTTTTGCTCGGTTTCCCCTTTGTTGGAGTATACTGAGGCCCAAATAGTCCTCGACCTTTTTGAGTCCTGGTCGGGTCGGTCATCCCAGGTCACGCTCGTAGAGAGTTCATAGTCAATGCCGTTCTCGCCTCTAGCTTCTCTGGGGTTGAATCTGAATCTCATGATGTAATGGTCTTCAATCCAGGATTTGGGTTTGTCGGCGTCTTCCCTGAATCGACTCTGAGAGATCAACTCGATACCTACACCAACTCCGCCTATATTGAACCCTGCCCCCCATTGGCCCTCGATTAATTCGCCGCCTCCTTGCATCGTAGACTTCTTCACGCCCTCATCCACAGGTTTAAACCCCACCTTTTCTGGGAGAGTGAGAGCAGATGATTCGCCGCGCAACATTGGAAAATCCCGTAGGACCTTAGACCTTACATCGCCAGAAGGGGATTGAAACTGCCGCCTACCCCTTAAATGGTTACCCATTAGAATCCATTAGGAACCCAGAATATAATAATTCATAAAAAAAGCTATTTTTTCAGGAGGTTTTGTTCACTCTCAAAGTATTTTTTCTTTGCTTCTTCAACGACCTTAAAGGAGGGTTTAGATTCTTTTTTATCCCATTTGGAGCTGATCTTTCGGTCTAGCTCCCTTTGCGCAAGGAGTTCTCCGTTTGACTTCGGCATCTGGTTTTGCTGAGATCTGATTTTTCCAAGAAGATCTAAGACGTTCACTCGGGTGTCAACGCAGCCGTCCCGAAGCAAAGTGATTGCTTGAACCGGCAAACCCACAGATGCCATCATCTCGGTCCCCTCTTTGACCTCCATTGAACAACCCACACCCAACACGGCTTTTGGCCTGTATTTTTTCACCATCCGCTTGATGAGTGTGGAACCGGGCGCGATGAAGAACAGATAACCCATATCCTCTGCTTCCCTTTTGATTTCCGCTATCCCGCAACGCTGGCATCCGATGCACTGGATTCCCTCCTCTGTGAGGGGGGCAGGACAATTTGAGTCCCTAAGGCACTGGGGGAGAAAGACCGCCCGCTTGGAATATGGAACCTCAGAGTAAGCAGCCCTGTAGAGGTTGTTTCTTATTTGGACCGCCATCTGGTCGATGATCTCTGAGTCGACATTGAAAATCCACAAAATGTTTTTGATTGGAGCTTCAAGCATGCTCAAAATGATTAAGGTCACGCGTGGGATAAGTATTCTTCTTGTGCGCCTGTAAATGACAACTGCAACCGTACCGAGCAGTGCAAAGAATAAAGCCAAACCTATGAATACGATGAGTGCGAGCCCGGCAAGGTATACTATGTCGATTCCGAACAAATCCATTTTATTTTTTTATTGGAAGATTATCTTGGGGTGAAATCATATAAAAACGCCTTTTAAGCGTCAGAGCATATGCTTTAGCATGGATGAGGTGACTTTAGAAAAGTACCGGCAAGCAGGAAGGATAGCGGTTGAAGTAAGAGATTGGAGCGTTGACTTAGTTAAGCCGGGAGTTAAGGTTCTGGATTTGGCAGATCAAATAGAACAAAGGATCATTGAAAAAGGCGGGCAATGGGCGTTTCCGACAAACGTCTGCTTAAACGATGTTGCAGCTCACTACGCCCCAAAACAAAACGACGAATCGGTGGTCTTAAAAGACGACCTTGTGACAATCGACTTGGGGGTACACATTGAAGGCTGTATTGCAGACACCGCCCACACAATCGATTTAAGCGGAAAATACGGCAATATGATTAACGCCAATAAGAAGGCTTTGGCGGCCGTGATAGAAGAGATCAAACCTGGAACCTCGGTTCAGACTCTGGGTGAAATCGTTCAAAGCATCCTCAAGGAGGAGGGATTCAAACCCATAGAGAACCTGACGGGTCATGAAGTCAAGGAATACGACCTTCATGCAGGGCTTTCGATCCCAAACATCAAAGTCCCATATGACTGGACGATAGATGAGGGGATGGTCTTGGCAATCGAACCGTTTGCTACGGATGGTGTAGGTAGAGTGATAGAATCCCAGAAGGCGGAAATCTACAGTTTACTGGAAAGAAAACCCACAAGGATTCGCGAAGGGAGACTATTGCTAAAAGAGATCGATAGCCGCCAGGAACTTCCATTTGCTGCAAGGTGGTATGCAAAAAAGATTAATCCTCTGCGCCTCAATCTGGCTCTTGGAGAGTTGGTAAAACAAAAAATCCTTCGCTCATATCCAATCCTGCATGAAAAAGAAGGTGGAAAAGTAAGCCAGTTCGAGCATACGGTAATCGTTACCGAAGACGGATGCGAGGTGACAACAGAATAATTTGCTTTTTTAAAGAGAAAACAAATTCGTTACATTATCTTATCTTTGGAGGTGTTTTTTGTGGCAGAAGAAGGGAAATTGGATTACAGGAAAGCAGAGTTCATCATTATGGGAGTGGTTATCACCACGCTAATCGGAGGAGCTTTTCTCCTGGGGTTCTCTGCAGGATACAACTGGGCGATAATGCAGGTACTCCCTTAGGGAGGAAAATCTAAAAGGGGCATCTCGCGTTGCCCCATGAACACTTTATTGTTTATCAATTATTCTGACGAGGTTATCTCCTACATCGCTTGTCTTAGCGGAACCTCCCAAGTCTCTTGTGAGGTTTTCTCCTTTTTTCAAATAGGCTTCAATAGATGAGACAACGTCTTTTGCCGCTTCGGCTTGTCCGAGTTCATCCAACATCATCGCTCCCGCCCAGATGGTAGCAACCGGATTGGCGGTGTTCATGCCCTTGTATTTTGGAGCCGAGCCATGGATGGGTTCAAACATGCTAACTCCTTTTGGATTGATGTTTCCGCCGGGTGCAAGGCCTAGCCCTCCCTGAAGCATCGCACCTAGGTCGGAGATGATGTCTCCGAACATGTTGGGTGTGGCAACGACCTGATACCATTCAGGTCTTCTGACGAACCACATCGTTATTGCGTCTACGAAGTTGAACTCGTGCTCAATCTTGGGGTATTTCGCGCTGACTTCCTCGACGACTTCCCTCCACATGCCGTATGAGTTTGTCAACACATTCGCCTTATCGACTGCCGTCAACTTGGTTTTTCCGTGATTTTTCGCATAATCAAATGCATATTCCAAAAGGCGCTTGCACCCCTCCCGGCTGTTTACCCCTATCTGGTATGCGAGCTCGTCTCCGTCAAATTCTATGTCTAGGTCGAATTTGAGGTTGTAGAGGCTTCTTTTAAGTTCAAGAGCATGCTTGGCTTGGCCTTTTTTCATTCTGCCACCAAGTCCCACGTAAAAATCTTCAGTGTTTTCCCGCACAACCACGAAATCAATGTCGGCAGGGCCTTTGCCTTTTAGGGGCGTATCCACTCCTTCAAGAAGCTTGATTGGGCGAAGGTTTACGTATTGGTCAAAATAGAATCTGGTGGCAAGGATTATGCCCCCCTCTAGTATCCCTGGTGTGAGTCTGTCGTCTCCAATAGCACCAAGGTAGATGGCATCCTTTTTTCCCATCTCCTTTAACGCTTCCTCAGGCACAAGCTCTTTTGTGGCGAGATAGTGGTCTGCTCCAAAGGGATAGTCTGTCCACTTTATCTTGAAACCGAACTTGTCCGATGCTGCATCAAGTACTTTTTTTCCTTCGGTGATTATTTCCGGCCCAATCCCGTCTCCGCCGATAACAGCTATTTCATATGAAGTCATATCCACTACACCTTGATTACTTTCCCGAATTTTAAATCAGAATAAACCTTAGGTACTAAATGGTATTTATTTAACTGAAGGGAAAAATCAAGGTCTTCTTGTTGCCCCCTGGCCCTTAGGCGATCTGCAAATCGGCTTTCCCCGATTTCCTTTTTTTTTGATTTAAAATCTACCTTTTCTTCTTTGAGTATCCTTTTAATGTATAATGCACAGTTCTCGTCTTCAGTGGACTTGACCATCCCTTCCATTCCGGAAGCGACTAAAGAGACTATCTTTGGTGATTGCTGTTTTAACTTTTTGATTACTGCTCCTGCATTCAAAAAACAACCCACCCAAACTTCATCGGCGGATTCAAATGCCACAGAAATTGCTTTTGTCCCTGAAGAAGTCGAAAAAACACATCGTCTCCCTGAAAAATTTCTGTTAGATACCTCGGCTGGACTGTTGCCGAGATCGAATCCTTCGGGCGGAAATCCTCCTCGCTCCCCCATTAGTAGAAGATCGGGGTTTTGTTCTTTGAGGATCCGTGCTTCCTCGATTGTTTCAACTGGATAGACTTCTTCCATGCCCCGCTCAAACAGGGTAACCAAAGTGCTAGAAGCACGAAAAACATCTAGGACAACAGCAACGCCTTGGGCTTGCCGAGCACCTTCAAGAAGACTTTTTATCAGAACATCCATTATCTGCCGTGTGCTTTATGGGCGCGCGAAAGATGCCTTGCTGCTAGAGCCGCAATCAGAGAAATTTCACCTGCCAAACAAGCGGAAGCGACTATTTCGGCAAAGGCCTTTGAGTTATTTTTTCCCCCACCGGCGACACCCAAAAGTTTAAGGCATTCCTGCTGGGTCTCCACCCTCGTTCCCCCCCCGATTGTGCCGACTTGAATCGCCGGCAAGGTTACCGCAACATGCAGGTCTTCTGCCATTTTTTCGCAGGTCGTAAATCCGTGGCTTCCCTCTACTACGTGGGCTTCGTCTTGGCCTGTTGCGATAAAAAGTGAGGCAATAACATTTGCTATGTGGGCGTTGAATCCGTAGGCACCCGCCTGGGCGGATCCGATGAGGTTCTTCCTGTAGGACACCTCCACTATGTCATCAGGTGTTGTCTTTAACATATCCCTTACGATTTCGGCAGGTATTACAGCTTCTGCGATAACAGTCTTCCCCCTACCCTCGATGAAGTTGAGAGCCGAAGGTTTTTTATCTATACACATGTTTCCTGACAGTGCTATGTAATCAAGAAAGGTGAACTCCTTTTGGAGAACATCCAATGCCTGGTCTGTGCCGAACGTCACCATATTCATCCCCATGGCATCGCCGGTGTTGTAGAAAAAGCGCAAAAACAGGCTTCGCCCCACGACGTAGGGGGTTATCTTTAGGAGTTTGAGGAAGGGTTCCCCGTGTTCGGCCACAATCTTTATTTTCTCAAAGTTTTCCGCAATATAGTTTATGACCATCTGGGCATGCCGGGCGCTTGGCACACGAAGTACGGGAGCCCTGGTTATTGCATCGCGAAGGATCGTAGTAGTTACGCCACCTGATTTCGTGAGAGTCGAACACCCCCTGTTTACCGAAGCCACGAGAGCACCCTCCGTTGTCGCAAGGGGGATGTAGTATTTTCCGCGGGCGAATTCCCCGTTTACGGAAAGAGGTCCAGCAACACCTAAGGGCATCTGGATTGCGCCAATCATGTTTTCGATGTTTGTATTCATCGCCTTGTTTGCATCGATGGAATACTTGCTTATATGAGACAGTTCGGCGCCCGAGATCTTTTCCATTGCCTTGCGCCTTAACTCCGTTGCCCTGTGGCTTTCTGCGTCCGTGTGATCTTCTACCTGATGAAGTTTTACGGTGCCATCCAATATTCCCTTGATTAGTTCGTCTTCGTCCATTTCTTCGTAATTATGGATGTTTTTCCTACTTATAGTTGAGGGCATAACTTCTTGACTATTTTTACGCCAATTATGCCCTCAAATACACTAAAAACAGCTTCGCTGTTTTTGTGTATAAGTAGCCAAAGGCTACTTAATATATTTGAGGACATTTAAGTATGTCTAATAGGTTGTGTCCTCAACTATAAAACTGAAAGTTGAAAGGTTATTTCATAAACCAACCAAAAATATGAATTGACGAAAGAAAACTAAGATGGGACCGAACATTGATGTGAAATTTGAAAAATTAAAGGAACTCATCGAAAAGCAGCATAGCGTGATCGTAGCTTTTTCCGGGGGAGTTGACTCTTCGTTTCTGGCGAAGGTTGCATACGAGGTTTTGGGAAACAACGCGCTTGCCATCACAGTCGCATCCCAGACAATCGCGGGCTCAGAGGTCGAAGCCGCAAGAGAGGTTGCACGATCCATCGGCGTCCGCCATCGAGTACTTGAATACGACGAACTTTGGGATTCAAATATCGTAAAAAATCCCACTAACAGATGCTATTTCTGTAAAAAGAATCTCCTGGGTTTCCTAGAAAAGATAAAGTTGGAGGAAGGATTTGACCGGGTCATCGAGGGGACGTGCGCGGAGGAATTGGGAGAACACAGGCCCGGCTATGATGCTGTACGTGAATCCAATACAATCTCCCCATTAGTTGAGCTAGAATTCAAAAAAGAAGAAATCATAGAGCTTGCAAAAAAACTTGGTCTGCCAAACTGGGACAAACCGTCAAAGGCGTGCCTGTCCTCAAGAATCCCGTACGGCGAAGAGATTAACGCGGAGAAACTCGGGAGAATCGAAGCGGCCGAGGACTATTTGGGGGAGCTTGGAATCAGGCAGTTCAGAGTAAGATCGCATGAGAGCATAGCCAGAATCGAGGTCGAAGAAGAAGACTTCCCGGTGATCCTAAAAAACAAAAAGGACATCGCAAAAAAGCTTCGCGAGCTGGGATTCAATTACGTAACGCTTGACCTCCAAGGATTTCGCAGCGGAAGCATGAATGAGAAGAGAGGGATATGATGGAGCCAATCATAGTAATATTGTTGTTCCTTTTTTTCCTCGCATCTCTGATCGTTCTGGGATCAGTTCCAATTATGGTAAGACGGATAGCCCTCGCAAGACGCGCAGACGAATTCGAGTGCATCTGCTGCGGGAACTGTTGCAGGTTCCGCACAATCGACTTGACGAAAGAAGACATCAAACGAATCGAATCTGCAGGGCACAAAGGCTTCCATGAAAAATTTGGCAAAGGAGAAAGACTAAAAAGAAACAAAGGACGATGCGTCTTCGTCGTAGACGACAAATGCAGCATACACGAAATCAAACCCGAAATATGCAAAAAATTCCCCTTCTTCAAACTCTACAAACACATACCCTACATCCACGACTGGAACAGCTGCCCAGGAGTGGAAGAACTAAAGAAGAAAACCAAGTAATTGATCCAATGATACTATGGTATTCTTTTCTGGAAAAAACAAATTGAGATACTGTCCGGTAGACGAAGGAATAGACCTTATATTCGAATGTTTTTAGGGGGTAATAACAATTGTAGAAAGCACTCAATATTTTAGAAGTAATCGGTCTACCTTGAAGAAGTAGACAGCCAAGAAAGCAATGAGTAGTAAGCCAATCGACTTTATTTGGAGTGGATTATCCGTTTTTTCAAGCAAGGATATGTCTTCCTCAATGAGATGTTGATCAGAAGTACAAATATAAGGTGGTTGCATGTTGTTAAATCGATAAGCAATCAGGGTGATAACTTCATTAGACACCCATTCATCTTTCATGCATATTTCGTCAAAATTTGCATCGAAATAACTTTTTAACCCTTTTTTCATTGCGCTGCAAGATTGTTTTTCTTTGAAATACAATACTGTGTGATGTCTTGCTCGGAAGGTTGGATAACTTAAATCGGGTAGATAAACTTCACAGTAGGATGGATGCCGCGTGGAATTCATTATAATTCTTGGTATACTGAAGAAACCAGTCATCGGTCCAAGCAGTATTATATCGTATTTATTTTTCTCAATATTTATTTTCACCCTCTGTTCATCTTGCGTCAAGGGAGTGTAGGTATCAATAAGCGAAACAGGTGAGTCATCGACTATGGATCCCCCTAGTAATTCTTTGAGACGAGGTGCATAATCGACGCTGTGGTGAGTGACCGCGCCGCTCCCGTAATCTAGTATATCCAGGTGATCGATATCGATTTGAGGGGCATACAATTTAAAAAAGTTATTTATACTTCTAGCATTCCCTTCAACAAGGAAATCGCCATCAAATGAAGGTATTAACTGCAATTCACTATAGATGACCCCAGTTAGATAATTAATTTCGCTGGTTTTTTCATCTAGAAAATGAGGTTCGCGGTAGAAGCCGGGGTATATTAAGAATAAACATATGAAGGAACATATAAAAATTCTTCCGGGTTTTTTAGTACTCACAAATTCAATCCATGTTACCCAACTTAGTAGTATGAAGGGCAGTGATGAGATTACGAACCGTGAGAAAAATTGTGGAGCATTTGGAAATGAAAGGAAGGTTATTATAGCTAGACTTATTCCACCGAGAAGGGAAAAATGTGGTTTTTTAGGGAGTATCACCAGGGACATCAATATTACAGCGATGAAGGTTATAGCCGTGGAGGGAAATTGTTCAAGGTTAATGGGGATTAACAATGGCACCCAACTAAAGAATGTGAGGGGTTGCTCTATAAACGTTCCCCACACCATGTAGAGGGGTAACAATGGAAATACC
>JBDREA010000059.1:0-15351 GCA_043820265.1 Candidatus Altarchaeota archaeon
TGTGAAACGCAAATACGGCAGCACAATCTACAGCCGAACCCACCGCACCAAGAAAAACGAACTACTACTCAAACTCATAAACTATAACCTACACAAAACAACAAAAATAGAAACCCTCATACAAGGGTTTCTACAAAGCCCCAAAACTGTATTTTCTCAAATTTCACGGAAAGTATCGCCCTTGGAGCATCTCAACATTGCGTTCTTCAAAACATATCTGCGAGTAATAACGAACTTTTTGGAGTGCACATTATGGGTGGAAGCCATAACAACACGCTACAATCAATTACTGCAGACAACAACGCCTGGGGAATTAGTATCGCCTCATCAGATAATATCACACTTCACGACAGTATTGCTAGGAACAATTCCTACGATGGATTTATTACTGGAGGGGAATTTTCTCTTTTTGTCAATAATACAGCGATAAACAACTCTGAATACGGATTTCGAATCCAGTCCAACAATAATAATCAATTCATAGGTAACACTGGAGAGGGTAACGGAATTGCCGGTTATTACCTAACCTATGGCGGAAATAATACGTTCCAGGAAAACCATGCGCGTCAAAATATACGCGGGATATTCCTACTCCGTTCATCTAATAATTCCTTTTTCAACAACATAGCAAACAACAACACCCAGTTTGGTATATACCTAGACTCATCTGACAGTAACACTTTAACAAACAACAATGCGAGCAACAACAGTGATGGCATCTACCTCTCCTCTTCTAGCAACAACACTTTGATAAACAACACCGGAGACGACAACATCATGTATGGCATCTACATCTACTCATCTAGCAACAACAACTCTTTGACAGACAACACCGTATCCAACAACGGCTGGCACGGCATCGGCATCCGCTCTTCTAGCAACAACACTTTGATAAACAACACCGCGGACAACAACGACGGCTATGGCATCCACATCTACTTATCTAGCAACTACAATATTTTGGAAGGCAACAGTGCATCCAACAACAACGAAGCCGGCATCCACCTAGAATCATCAAGCAAAAACACGTTAACAGGTAACACAGCAAATTACAACCTGGAGTACGGCGGCATCTGGCTCTACTCGTCGAGTAACTATAACACTTTAACGAACAACACAGCGGACAACAACATCGAGGACGGTATCTGGCTCCACATATCCAGCAACTACAACACCCTGACAGGTAATCGCGTATCCTACAACAGCGAGTCAGGCATCTACATAGAATCATCCAGCAATAACGATCTGACAGGTAACAACGCATCCAACAACGACAACTTCGGCATCTACATAGACTCAAATGGTAACGACAACACCCTATTTAGCAACGATTTCTGCGATAACGATCAAGGAATTGGTGCTAATTTTGACATCTATGATTTGGACTCAAACTCAGGAGACAACAACACATGCGATACGACCTACCAATGGAATGATGATGGTGAATTTAGCGGATGCACATATCCTTGTCCGACAACCACATCAACAACCTCTACATCCACTACCTCCACCTCGACTACATCAACCATCAATCCTCCCCCAACGCATGACACTCCGCTCATCCTACCAGTCAATTCAACCTCAGACGATGACTTAGTCTGTATGAATCAGAGCACGGCAGACCCTGAAGGTGAGAATGTGACTAATGTTTACAACTGGCTGGTTAACCAGGAAAGCTTAACCCATGTTAATTTTCCGTTTGACTCAAATGATGGCTCAACAACAAGAGATTACAGCGGATCGAACAATAACGGAACGGTGATGGGCGCCACTTGGACTGAGAACGGACTGGTCGGCGGGGCTTATGAATTCGATGGCTTAAACGATTACATCATACTCAACTCGATTCTGCCCTCCACGAACGAAGGAACGATAGAAGCCTGGTTTAAATTCGACGAACACATCGGAGGTTATTATGATTACTGCATAATCGGCAACTATGATGGAGGAGCATTTACAGAAGGAGAATACCTCTTATATATAAACAATGATAACGATCTGGAAGCCTACCTAGGCCACGGAACAGGCCAGGGATTCGTCGAAACGCCCTTTACCGCTGAAGACGTCTGGACGCACGTTGTATTGACCTTTGAACCAGACAACGTTGTGCTGTACGTCAACGGGAGTGCAGTCGCCTCGGACGATTCCTTTAATTCAACGACAGTGTTCAATCACACAGGCAAACTCACCTGCATTGGGCGCGACAACGACGGACCGGCAAACAGCCCCTATAGATACTTCAACGGCACAATAGACATGGTACGGATCTACAAGAGACCGCTTACTTCAAACCAAGTGTATCAGCTATTCCTAGAAACAAAGGACAACTACTTCAACCAAAGCAAAATAATGTCGAACGAGACAATGATAGGAGACGTCTGGACCTGCCAGGTAACACCCAATGACGGCACCTCGGACGGCACGACAAAAACCGCTCAAAAGGACCTCTGCCCAGCGGGCTTTGAATGTAATCGCATATTTACTGGCTGGAACCTCGTCTCCCTCAGCCTGATCCCCTAGGGTTTTCCCCCGAAGTGATCATAACCTCCTTTTAGGGGGTTTTCTTTTCCTTTTTGGTCGATGAGGAGGATTCCTTTTTCCTTTTCGGTAATTTCTCCGACGACTGTTAGTGGACATTCCAGTTTCTTTTTCAGCTCTCCGATTTTTTCTTCTTCGATAGTGAAAACAAGTTCGTAGTCTTCGCCGCCGTTTAGTGCGTAATTAAGGGGATCGTGGCCGCAGGTGGAGGCTGCCCCCTCGGTTACGGCCTCGATCGGAATTTTTTCTGCGTAGACTCTGGCTCCGACATGGCTTTGCTCGCAGATGTGATTGACTTCGCTTGCCAGGCCGTCGGAAACGTCTATCATCGCGTGAGCGACTGGTGCAATGATACGAGCCTCTTCTAATCGGCACTTCGGCTCCAAGTGAGGAAGAGAACCTCTGATGTTTTCAACTCCCTTCAAAAGAAGTTCCAAGCCTGCCTTCGATTTTCCCAGATCTCCAGTGACCACTATCATATCGCCGACCTTGGCGTGCGAGCGCAGCCTAAGATTGTCAGGTTCAACTTCACCTGTTAGCGTAATGGATACGATAACTTTTGAGGAATGGGTCGTGTCGCCGCCGATTATCTCAAAACCGAATCTGTCTGCGACCTCGTAGAGTCCCTTGTAGAACTCCTCCACCCACTCAACGGTCGTCGACTCGGTGAGGGCTATCGAAACGAACGCGTGCCTTGGAAGCCCGCCCATCGCGGCGACGTCGCTGACGTTCGCCTCCATGGCCTTGGCCCCGATTTGGCGGGGAGTGTACCAGTCGCAACGAAAATGGTCGCCTTCGCAGAGCATGTCGGTCGTTATCAGTAGATACTTGGGCATCCCAACGTCAATCACTGCAGCATCGTCTCCGACACCAATGACTACTTTCGGGTCCTTCGACTTCCTCGTAACCTTCTCGATCAAGGCGAACTCGCCGCCGATTTCCTTGATGTTCATCGTGTTTTATTTCAGGAGTTTAACATATTCTGAAACGGTTAACCCCGAATCCCGAATCAAGGCTCGAAGTGTGCCGCGTTTAACATTTTTATGCAACGGAATGGAAAGCGTCACATCAGAACCTTCCTTCATCATAATCACGTGGCTTCCGGCCTGCCTTATCGGATTCCAACCTGCTTTCTTAAAGGCTTTAATAGCTTGGAGGCCGGAAACAACAGGGAGTTTCATTCTTTAAAAAAAATCAGATTTGGATTAACGATTAAACAGAGACTGTCGCTACTCGAACGTCTTTCCCGCTCTTTGCGCGATCGTTTAAAGCCGCAAGACATCCCTTGATCGCATCCCGGATGTTTTCTTTGGCTTCAACTAAAGTATCCCCCTGAGAATGACAGCCGGCAATAGCAGGACAACTGACGTTGTAGCCCCCGTCCTCCAAATCCTTTCTTATTATTATCTTGAGTTCCATCTTGATCGATTAATGATATAGGTTAGGCATTTAAAAAAATCTTCTACGCCTCTTATCGTTCAAAGTGAACTCGCCGCCGAAGTCTTTGATGTTCATAGTGTCAACCTAGTAATCACATCTGTCCGGTTTCGACGCATTTTTTCATATAGCGCTCGACGATTACTTGGGGTGCGTAGCCTTTGCGGCTGCACTGCCTGACGAATCCCTCATAAGTGTTTCTGTCCAGGTTTAGCTCAATCCTGATTTTAGCAGGACCTTTAGGTGTTGAAACCATCTTTTACATCCTCCCTATAAATTTCATTTTTCCTTGAACGTCTTTACTGCGCACAGGTCTCCGCACATCGTGCAGACATTGTTTTTTATCTTTGACTGCTTTCTATAAAGGCGCGCTTTGTCGGAATCGATTGCAGTATTTATCATTCCTTCCCAGTCGAGATCTACTCTGAACTTTGACATCTTGTCGTCCCAGTCGCGGGCACCGGGAAGGCCTCTAGCCACGTCGGCTGCGTGGGCGGCTATCCTTGAGGCGATGACTCCTTCCCGGACGTCGTCTAATTCTGGAAGGCGAAGGTGTTCCGCCGGAGTGACATAGCAAAGAAAACTAGCGCCATAATAGGCTGCCAAAGTCCCTCCGATCGCTGAGGTTATATGGTCGTATCCAGGAGCGACGTCTGTGACAAGCGGACCGAGTACGTAGAAGGGCGCGTTATGGCAGTATTTTTTTTGGAGTTCCATGTTTTTTTGGATCTGATCGAGTGGGACATGACCGGGGCCTTCGATCATTACCTGGACATCTTTTTTCCATGCTAGCTTAGTCAATTTCCCAAGTGTTTTTAGCTCTGCGATTTGAGCTTTGTCTGTTGCGTCCTTTAGACATCCCGGACGAAGCCCGTCGCCGAGGCTTAGGGTCACATCATATTCGGCTGCCAGATCAAGGATTTCGTCAAAGTTTGTGTAGAGGGGGTTTTCTTTGTTGTTGTGCTTCATCCAGCGAACAAGAATAGAACCGCCCCTAGACACGACTCCGGCAAGCCTTCGAGTGAGAAGAGGGATGCAGCTTTTCGTCAATCCTGCATGGATGGTGATGAAGTCGACTCCGTCTTTTACGTGCTTTTCGATTCCTGCTAAGAAGTCGTCTTCGGATAGGTTTTCGATCTTGTTCTTCTCACAAACTGCCTGATAGATAGGAACAGTCCCGACCGGAACCGGGGATCTTTTTATTATCGTCCTTCTGATCTTGTCGATGTCTCCTCCGATGGACAAGTCCATGACAGTGTCTGCGCCGTATTTGAGAGAGACCTTCAATTTCCCTAATTCATCTTTTAGCACCGCTTTTCTTGGCGAGCTTCCAAGGTTGGCGTTGATTTTGGTCGAAAGAATTCTTCCGATCCCAATTGGATCGAGGTTTTTGTGTTTGATGTTTGCGGGGATTACGACTCTGCCTTTTGCAATCTCTCCTCTCAGCTTATCGACTTTGATCTTCTCATTTTTTGCGACTTTACGCATCTCAGGAGTGGTTTTTCCTTGTCTAGCCTTATTGAGTTGAGTCATTTATTTTCCTTCTAAATTCCGCCACGGCAGATTCTACGTTATCTGATGCAACAGTCGCAGAGATCGCGCATACGCCGTCCGCTCCTGCCCGAATTACTTCGTCGAGGTTTTCCAATGTGATTCCTCCGATTCCAATGAGTGGGATGGACGTCTTCTCTTTGATTTTTTTTATGAGTTGAACTCCCACCGCCGGTCCTGCATCTTTTTTTGTGTCTGTCTGAAAGATCGGGCTGACTCCAAGGTAGTCAGCTCCCCCCGACTCTGCTTCGATTGCCTCTTCAACATTATGGACTGTCACTCCAATTATCTTTTCAGAACCTAATATTCTGCGAACTTCATCAAGAGGCATGTCGTCTTGGCCGACGTGCACGCCGTCGGCATCTACTGCCAGTGCTACGTCGATTCTGTCGTTTAGTATGAATAAAGCGTTATGTTTTTCGCATAGGGATTTCAACTTCTTGGCGGTCTCAACCATTGCCCTGGTTTCGAATTCTTTCTCCCGATACTGGACGACCTTAATACCAGCCTTAAGGGCTGCTTGGACGTCGTCGATATCTCCTTTTTTTGAAAGGTTCCTATCGGTTATAAAGAAGAAGCCGCATTCGAACTTTTTCATTCCAAAGTTACCTTGATTTTTTCGTTGATCACATCGGTGGTCAAAAAGGAGGCTTCATCAAACAGGTTCGCCTTGAATGATCCCGGACCTCGTGCGTTATGAGATGCCAGCTCCCCTGCGATACCATAGCAGGCTAAGGCTGCAGTCGCTGCGATGCTGGTATCTTTTTCCACCGCACAAAACGATCCAATCACAGAGGCAGCCATGCATCCTGTGCCAACTACTTCACCCATCAGCTTGTGTCCGTTGCCAACAAGAAAGGTCCTTTTTCCGTCACTCACGACGTCTGTCGCACCTGATATTGCGACCGTAAATTCCCCGGTCCCAGCTAGCTCTGATGCGATGACAGAAGATTCTTCGGCGACCCGCATTGACTCTACGCCTCTTACTTCGGCATCCACTCCCGCTAAAACTCCGATTTCTCCCGCGTTTCCCTTCAAAACAGATACCTTGACTTCTTCGATGATCTTTGTTGCACTTTCGGTTCTGAGCTTGGTCGCCCCGACCCCTACGGCATCCAAGACTACTGGAGTGCCTTTTTCGTTTGCGGCTTTTCCTGCCAAAATCATCGAGTCGATGAGTTCGGGTGTCAAGGTCCCGATGTTTAAAACCAAAGCAGACGCTATCCCAACCATCTCTTCCACTTCATCGATGGCATGAGCCATGACAGGCAATGCGCCGAAGCTCCTCGTTATTTGAGCGCAATCCGAGATGGTCACCCAGTTCGTCAAGTGGTGCACTAATGGTTTTTGTTCACCGATCCTTTTATAAATCTCAGCAGCCTGCTTCATCCCCAATCACCTTACAGTTAGTATTGCGGATACTCTTTGAGAATTATGTATTAAAAACAACGTGTTCCCATTCTATCAAATGAAATGAGAGTTGAGTATCAGAAGATGCATGAAGAGCTATCTGATGCAGAAGTCCTACACAGTCGCATGGCATATGTGGAGGCCGATGATGGATTGGAACTGAAGGGGAGGCCTGTCCTGGTCTTGATAACAGAAAAAAACATTTATTTTGGCGGGACAAAAGATACGTCTTATTGTTTTTTCCGGATAAGATTAGATGAGGTTGGTTCTGTGAGTGAAGAGTCCTCCAGGGGAACCTGCCTTCTAAATATCAGTTATCTGAGAGAAAAAACAGAAAATAGGATTCTTGTGCGCCCTACCTCCAAAGAAGAAATTCAATCGGGAACAGGCGAAGATCCGGTTAAAGAATTGGGGGAAGTGATCCGCAATCTTGCCCATATTAGGTGAAATGAAAAAGTCTGTTTTAAGTAATTTAGGTTTTCAAAAAAACTGGACATATGAAGTAATCGTCATTACAATTGACGAGAAGGGAAATCCTCATGCAGCGGTCATGGGGGTGTCATCTCCCGATTTGGTTTCTGTTTCGATGGAGATATATTCAAGTTCACGCACCATAAAAAATATCCTTTCAACAAAAAAAGCCACTGTAAATTTCTGCCAGGATTTGGATCTTTATAAAAAGATTCTGTTGGAGGAAGACTTCACATTCAGATTTGTCGGCGAACAGACGATAATTGGAGGTTCTAAAGGATATTTAGCGCTTCAACTGACCAGCCAAGTTAAAGAAGCCAATTCAACCAGGTTACAATTCGAAATCGTTGAAGCAAAGGTGGATGGCAAGCCCGGATTGTTCAACCGAGCCGAGTCGGCATTTCTGGAGGCCCTGATTGCATACTCGAAGGAAGAGACGCTGGGGAGGGAAAAAATGTTGTCAGACCTCAAGGAACATTCAAGGATAATAAACAAGGTTGCACCTTCTTCGTGTTACTGTAGTTTGATTTCTGAGTTATTGGCTAAAGCAAAAAAATGAGTCGTTTTTCAATTTCCATCGACGTATTTGACCATATATATACTTTAAGGGGGAAATTACTCTGGGGGAGCAGACCTTGGAAACCGATATTTTTCTCAAAGAAAAGTTATTGAAGAAGGCTTTGGAAACTGCCAACGACATCATCTATGTCATCGATAAGAAGAAAAGACTGACATATATCAACCAAAAAATAGAACAATATGGTTACAAGCGTAAAGACTTGATTGGAAAAGAATTTTTAACCATCTTTTCAAAAAAACACCGCGGACAACGCAGTGGAAAAACCCTGAGAAAAGGAGGTGGGAGAGCATATGAAGTTGACTTCTTAGACACATCTGGAAAAGTATACCATGGAGTTTTAAGTACCTCCCCCCACAAAAACGAGAACGAAAAGATAGTTGGTTTACTTGGTATTCTAACCGACATCACAGAACAAAAAAACGCCCAAGAGGAGTTTCGCAGTTCTGAGAGGCGTTTTAAGACACTCTTCGAAGATTCGCTAGATGCAATCTTTATAGCAGATATTGAGACCGGGAAAATTTTGGATGTGAACAAACAGGCAGAAGAATTGATGGGGTATTCCCGTAATCGCCTAATAGGTATGTATCAGACAGACCTCCACCCCAAAGTTGAAAAGGATAAATACAAAGAAATTTTTAGGGAACATGGAAAAAAAGGAAAAGCGTTTTCCCAAAACCTCGTTGTCGAACATAAAAATGGAAAGGAGATCTCGGTCAATGTCAAAGCCCAAGTACTTGAAATCGGTGGGGAAAAAATAATCCAGGGGATTTTTCGTGACATAACACAAGAAAAAAGGGCTGAAGAACGCATAAGGTTCCTTGGTTCAGTAGCAGAGCAAGTGCATGATAGCGTCCTGGTTACAGACTTGAGCGGAAAAATAAAATATGTGAATAAGGCCACTGAGAGGCTTTTTGGATTTACTCATAGAGAACTTTACGATAAAAACCCAATCCTTTTTTATGCAGAAAAAGATGCTCAAGGAATACAAAAAGATATCCTTGAGACACTATCTACCGGCAGGACTTGGAGGGGGGAATACCTTAATCGCCGAAAGGATAAGAACACATTTGTCTGCGAGATGAGCATTTCTCCGATAAAGGATGCCCAAGGCAATGCCGTCGCCTATGTGGGAGTGCAAAGAGACATCACTCTTAGAAAACAAGTCGAATCAGAGCTGAGACATAACACAAAGATACTCAACAGCACCTCAGAGGCCATAATTGGGGCGGACAATAATGGAAAAATAAACATCTGGAACAACGCAGCTGAATGCATGTTTGGATACAAGAAGAAGGAGATTATTGGAAAAAAGATCAAGCCTTTGATGCCTTCGGAAAGACACTTCCTTGAATCCCGCCGGATGATAAAGAAGGTGAAAAGCGAGGGTAGTGGATTACGATATGAAACCCAAAGAAGGTGCAAAGATGGAAGAGTATTGGAGGTTTCGATTTCCATTACCCGGCTCAAAGACGACAAAGGAGATATTATAGGGACCGCGGGGATACTGACCGACATAACCAACCGCAAACTGGCGGAACAGGAATTGATAAATCTGAAGGAATTCAACGAAAACATCGTCGAAAAATCCCCCATAGGCATCCATGTAGTTGACAAAGAATATAATGTTTTGAGTTGGAACTCTTATCTCGAAAAATATTCCGGGTTGAAGAAAGAGAGGATCATTGGTAAAAACCTATTCAAAGTAATTCCCGGATTAGCCAAGCAGGGAATCCATAAAGATTACAACAATGTGTTAAAAACTGGAATATCCTTCGAGCAGAAAGCGCACCGAAGAATAAAAAGCACAGGCCGAGACAAAGGGGAAGTAGTGTACCAAAGTCGGAACATCGTACCACTCTACCAAAAAGGTGAGATTACGGGAGCAATAACCTTGCTTGAAGACGTGACTGACAGGAAACTGGCAGAGGAAGCATTAAAGATAAGTGAAGAGAAGTGGCGTTTACTGGTTCAAAACCTTCCAGACATCATAATGACAGTGTCGCGAGACGGTACAATACTGTCCATCAACCGCACAATAGCAGATATTCCCATGAAAGAGGCTATTGGAAGAAAAATCTACGACTACACACCACCTTCTGAACACGAAAAAATGCGCAGGTCACTTAACAGAGCCTTTAGAACCGGCAACCTTGATTCCCACGAGATACTGGGGGTTGGACCGGACGGCACCGAATCATCCTGGTATCACGCCCGAGTCGTGCCAATAAAAAAGGACGATAAATTCACAACCGCAACAATCATCAGCACAGACATCACAGAAAGGAAACGCATGGAGGAGCGTTTGGTCAGATTCAACAAATGCGTGCTGTCCTTCGGCAGCGACTCAAAGAAGAACATCAACTCCCTAGTGGCACTTTGCGGTGAATTAATGAGGGCAGATTGCGCCCTCTACAACAGGATCGAAAGAGGACAGCTGTATTCATTGGGTAGATGGAATATTCCTCCAGGATTCTGCCCCGAAGACAAACCCAAAGGCCATATCTGCTATGACGTCATCAAAAAAGCCAAGGATGAAAACATACTAATAAAAAATCTGCAGAAAACGAGGTACTCAAAAACCGATCCAACCATCAAAAAATATAAACTGCAAACATATATGGGACGGGCTGTAAAGCACGGAACCAGAGGGATAGGTGCTCTTTGCACAGCATATAAAAAGGATTTTTCCCCAAACAGGGAGGACGAGTGGCTTCTGGAGGTTATCGCCTCAGAAATCGCAGTGGAAGAAGGGCGTATGCAGACACAAAGGGAATTGAGAGAAAGCGAAAAAAAATACAAGAATCTTGTTGAAAAGGCGGGTGTTGCAATTTCCGTGGACGACCGCGCTGGAAAACTCACGTTCACAAACAAAACATTAGCTGACCTCTTTGGATACGACCCAAAGGAGATGGGAGACAAGAACCACAAAGACCTCGTACACCCAGATGATTACGCTAGAACCTCGGGATTTCATAAACAGAGGATGGCGGGCAAAAAGGCCCCCCTAAGATATGATTTCAGAGGTGTCAGAAAGGATGGTTCTATCAGACACCTAGAAGTGGTTATCGGGGGGATACTGCAAGATGGAAAAAAGGTCATTGGGACAAGATCGTATCTCTGGGATATAACGGACAGAAAACAAGCCGAACAAGAGATAAGGGATTCCGCAAAAAAGTATTCGACCTTGGTAGAGAAAGGCCACGACGGAATCATTATAATCTATAAAGAAGAAATCAGATTTTCCAACAAGAAATTTGCCGATTTGTTAGGTTACGACGACAAGGAGCAGCTTATCGGATTAAATCTCAGCGATGTGCTTACAGCCCAAAGCAGGGAATTTACAATCAACCGCTACAAGAAACGGATTAACGGAAAAGTTGTGCCAAGGGTATATGAGACAACGTTAAAAAAGAAAACCGGAGAACCACTTATCGTAGAGGTAAGCGCGGGGATGATACCCTATGAAGAAGGCAAAGCTGACCTCGTATTCGTAAGAGACATCACAGACCGAAAAAAGGTTGAAGAAGCCCTTCGAGAAAGCGAAGCCAAGTACAGGAGCATAGTCGATAACAGCCTTGTCGGGATCTTCATCCACCAAGACTACAAGATAAAATACGTCAATGCTGAAGGGGCGAGATTGATGGGATATAAACCGAGCGAGTTCGTCGGAAAAGGCATCCTGGACATTCTCCCAGAACATGAAAAAAAGAGAGTTAAAAAGATTGCTGAAGCCAGATATCGGGGAGAAAACCCCCCCGAGAGATATGAGCTTGTGGCTTTGAAAAAGAGCGGTGTAAAGATAAACCTACTAATCCACAACAACAGGATAACATACCAAGGAAGGCCGGCAATACAAGTCGCAATGATAGACATCACCGATAGAAAAAGGGCAGAGGAATTATGCATGCTCCAGATAGAGGAGCTCCGAAAAATAGATAGGATGAAAGACGAATTCCTCGCAGTATCATCCCATGAGTTAAAGACGCCCCTGATCCCTATCGAAGGATATCTTGAGTTGTTGGTTTCTGGGAGATTTGGCATATTAACAAAAAGGCAAATAGAAATCATAGAAAAAGTTAGAAGAAAGGAAACGCATTTGAAATCCTTAATACGGGACCTATTGGATTTCAACAGACTTCAGACTGGGAGAGTATCTTTGGAAATTACTGAATTCGACCTTGTCGAGGTGATAAATGAAGCTATCACAGAACAGAGTTTCGACGCAAGACAAAAGGGGATAAATATAAGATATGCAGGCGAATGCAATCTTCCCAAGATAAAGGCAGACCATCTAAAGATAAACCAGGTCCTCACAAACATCCTTCAGAATGCAATAAAATTCAGCCCACAAAAATCCGATATCACAATTAAAGCGAAAAGACAAAAAGATGACATAGTAGTATCAATATCTGATGAAGGCGTTGGAATCACTAAACAAGAGCTAAAAAAGATATTTGATATCTTCTACCAGGTAGATAGTTCAGCTAGTAGGAGATTTGGAGGGGCTGGATTGGGTTTAGCCATCTGCAGAAAGATTATCGAATACCATGGAGGGAGAATTTGGGCCGAATCTGAGCCATTCAAAGGAAGTACTTTTTATTTTACATTAACAACATAGTTGATATAAAGAAATTTGGGGGTTTGAAAAAATGGCAAAAAAAATCATGGTCGTCGATGACGACGAAGACACAGTGGAATTGATTTCAATGATATTGACCGACGCAGGATACAAGGTAGAAACAGCGTCTGGGGGACAGGAAGCGCTGGAAAAACTAGAAAAAGACATTCCAAACCTGGTACTTCTGGATTTGATGATGCCAGGCATGGACGGTTGGACGACCCTTCAGAAGATGAAGGAAAAAAACATAACAGAAAAAACCAAGGTGTCAATATTCACAGTAAAAGAGGGGCCAAGCACCGAGATATTCGGCCTACAAGACGTTGTCGCAGACTACATTCAGAAACTCGTTGGAAGAGAGGAGTTTCTGTCCAGGATAAAAGAGGTATTGAAGGACTGAAAAAAACAACTTGGAAGACCATTAGACTAGTTTATCCTATTTTTCTTCACTATCTGGGCCCCAAAATTCTGGACTTCCGAAACCCAAACCTCCCCCCCCAACCTTCTTGTTTGCAGAAAATCCCGGGTCTTAAGTAAAACATTTTCCGCCTCCCCCAATATTGTAAGCCCATACACCGTAGGCCCCCAGGAGCTCTGACCCACCCCATAGCAGCCTAATGCTTTTAGTTTCTTGATAATTTCGTTTATTTCAGGATGGCGGAATGTGCCTTTTTGAGCGAGCCGGAAATATTCACCTACTAAAACATCGAGTTCTGTGAGAGATTCGCCGAATAGTATAATGTCACTTGTTTTAAGGGAGGGGATCATCTTCGATAAAACGATTTCAGTTACCTGCGATGAAAACCCGTTATCTGATTTTAGGGAACTGAAAAAAGAGTCCTCAATCGCTCCGCTAACTCCTTTTTCTATGCGGGGGTTGACCAAAATAAAACGCCAATTTAAGGGCACTTTGAAATTCTGGACTTTCCCATTTCTGCCGGGATCAAAAACAAACCCCCCATTTTCAAAGATTTTGGTTCCAACTCGAGAGCGTCGCCCGCGGCCCATGGCTTTGGCCAAATCAGAAACCGTTCCCTTGACTCCATTGAGTTCGGCTAATAAAGTTGCAACAGACAACGCCAATTGTGTGCCTGATCCCAACCCTGAATGCGCTGGAATTTCCTCACAGATGCTGAATTCAGCTTTTGATCCAATGTTATAGCAACGGGAAAACCTCTTTGTAAACTCATCAATGCGATAATCTTTGAGGTTATTAGAAACAAAGTTTTCAGAGCTTCGGACAGACAATGTAAACCTGGGCTTTTTTAGTGCGATACCCACCGCCCCAAAGCTTTGACCCTCTTTCCCGCCAACGTCAAAGATTCCTAAGTGAAGACGCGAAGGAGCCGTTATCGTATACTCCATTTGAAAATCAAAAAGAGTTTTTTTCTTGATGTTAAAAAATCAGCTATAGTCGATTAGGTATATTTTGCAACGAAGAACGATGTTCTTCGTACACACATAGAGCCCTTGGCTCTATGTTGTGGAACTTTTCTTAGGCCACATACCTAATCGAATATATTGAAACAATGCGATTCCACCAGTCTATTGACTGGTGGTGTGGTGGAATCGCGTGTGTCACAACCACCGGCCACATCATGCCACCGGTCTATTGACCGGTGGTTGTTGACAACAGCAACGCTGTTTTCATACGCAGGCACCAAAGTGCCTAGCGTATCGAATTAGGTAATACAAAATATTCCATTAATTACCTAATTCGCTATAAGTGTAAGATGAGTCTAAATCAACCCAAACATGTTTCTGATAAGCTTCTAATAGAAGTTCCTCGTCCTAAAGATGCAACAGTCCTATCAGGAAACATTCTCATAAAAAAAATTCCTTTGGACGCAACCTTAGATCAAGATGGTATAAGGAGTATAACAGGGGGGTTCTCTTGGCCGAGCGTCCTCTTTCCTAGAGGAGAGATACATGGTACTCAGTTATTTGATGGGGTTCTCGAAACAGCGCTCGGGCCCGAATATCTAAACTGGCCTCAAAGTGATATAGCCGATCTAGGGATGGCTGGGACCGAAGCCTTCAACAACGCAGTGGGACACGGGCATAAAGGCGATCAAATCAAACAGGTCTTGATAGGTTTGGATCTCACTAGGGCTAAAGCTAGGATTTCTATCACTGATGAAGGTGACGGATTTGATGTTTCACAGGTTCCTGATCCACTCACAGAAGAAGAATTCGCCAAGATGAGGGACAGGGGAAGAGGAATAATGATTATGAGGGAGTTAATGGACTCAGTTTATCATCCACCTGAGATGGGCGGCCGCCAGATTGTTTTAGAAAATACGGCCTCAAAGATCTGGAATATCGAGGCAGCAGTAGGTATTAATCAAGATATCCCAGTACACATGGTATCTGAAAACGAGACGGTTAAAATGATAAGAGCATCTTTTGGTTTGCCAGTGGAAAGAAAAAACAAACTTCTTTTACTAGCATTAATCAACAGGGTAGTTGGACATCCTCACTTAAAATGGCCGATGGGAAGCTCAGATGTATTAGCTAATGCTGCTTTGGAAGTTTTCGGTGAAGCTGGGAGTTTTGGTAGGGAAGTTGGAAGGAAAAAAAACATCACTATCAATTTAAGGGCACAAGAGCAATTGGCATTTCTATCAATAACCAGTATAGAAAGAGGTTTCCAATTCCATCCAGATGGTAGTCTTAAAGATGTAAAAAGTATGCTTGGAACTGAGAATGCATTTTTAGACTTCACAGGAACTCAGATGATTCTTAA
>JBDREA010000060.1:0-9910 GCA_043820265.1 Candidatus Altarchaeota archaeon
TGTGAAACGCAAATACGGCAGCACAATCTACAGCCGAACCCACCGCACCAAGAAAAACGAACTACTACTCAAACTCATAAACTATAACCTACACAAAACAACAAAAATAGAAACCCTCATACAAGGGTTTCTACAAAGCCATTCATTTATGTTTTTTAAAGTAAAGCTCAACAATACATTTGCTCGAAGGTGAAAAAGAACAAAAAGATTGTGTTGGGGATGTGCGGTTCAGTTGCCGCGGTCCGCTGCGTCGAGCTCGTCAGAGAGTTCGTAAGGCGTGGCCTGGAAGTCGAAGTTACGATGACGAAAGCCGCCCAAAAGATAGTTGCAGTCGATGCGATGATCTGGGCAAGCGAGAATCCCGTCATCACAGGTTTAACAGGAAAAGTCGAATACCTGAAGTCCTGCGGAGTCGAAGGCGATGCATCCCTCCTACTGATATGCCCTGCGACCGCCAATACGATTTCAAAGATCGCTGCAGGAATAGACGACACCACGGTCACGACCTACGCATCCACTGCCCTCGGTTCGGGCTGCCCCATAATTGTGGTGCCCGCAATGCACGAAAGCCTATACAACAATCCGTTCGTTGCCGAAGCGCTGGATAAAATGAAAAAAGCGGGCATCGAAGTACTCGAACCCAAACGGGAGGAGGGGATAGCTAAACTGCCGGACGAGGAAGAGATAATCAAGGCGGTTGATAAAAAAATAAAAAAGATCAATTCTACCTGATGTAGCTTGTGTCTGCTTCTTCGCTTGATTGTGTGGTGTATTTTTCCTCAGGTTGTTCTTGCGGCTTTTCGATGATCTGGCTTAAGAATTTCACGATTCGGACGAAGGCTTTGTTCGGGATCTTTAAGCGAGTCTTTATCACCCGCTCGATAACCGCCTCGTTTTTTTTCTCGCCGAAAGTCGGCTTCACCGATTCCTCGTAGAAAGTGAGGTGCACGAAGTCGTCGCCTCTGATGGATGTCGTCAAGTCCACCTGCGTTGCGAAGTACTCCTTATAATCTTGGGCGAGGACGTTCTTCCAGTTTACTTCAAGAGGTTTGATTTCGACCTTGACTTTCTCACTTTCCTTTTTCTCCCTTTTATCAGTCATTTTATTCCTCGATTTCTGCGAAAGCTTCCGCTTCGTCTATCCCGTATTCATCGCCTCGATAGTCTTCTAATGTGAAGTCTGTGTCGTTTTTCAATAATTTTTTATCCCTTAAATAAGCGCATAATCCTTTAACGAAGTGGTCGCAGTACTCACAACATTTTCCTCGTTCATCGCAGTACTTGAAGTCCTGGCAGTGTTTACAGCATATTTCTGCTTTGGGCAGTTGGCTTTTTTCTGATTTACTCCCTGAATCAGATTTGCTGGCCTCACCCTCTTTGCCCTTTTTTACTGCCAAATTTCTCAACTCCATTTACCCAAGAAAAAACTTGGAATGATATTATCATAACGATATATAAACACTGCGGTTCAACGTTTTGGCAAGATGCAAGAAGTCATTATCATAGGTGTCATTTTCCTTTTCACGTTTTTTCTCATTGTCTGGGAGAGGATTCACCGGGCGGTTTCCAGCATGGTAGGGGCCACATTGATGGTCGTATATGGCCTGAGAAACGGGGTCTTGACCCACGAGGAAATCTATTCCTTCATCGACTTAGATACGCTTATCCTTCTTCTTGGAATGATGATAATCGTTGGTGTTCTAAGGGATACCGGCATCTTTCAGTGGATGGCAATAAAGATAGCCAAGTTTACGAGAGGAAACCTTTGGTATTTGATGGTAAGCCTTTCTATGACCAGTGCGTTTCTTTCCATGTTTTTTGACAATGTCACCACGATCCTTATGATGGTGCCAGTCACAATCTATGTCGCAAGGGGCCTTGAGGTACCTGCAACCCCCCTGATTCTTGCAGAAGTCCTGTTTTCGAATATCGGTGGGGTGGCGACTCTCATAGGCGATCCACCAAACATCTTGATAGCTTCTGCAGCCGGATTTTCGTTTAACGATTTTTTGTGGGTGCTTTTTCCAATAGTCTTTGGCTCACTTATCATGTCTCTTCTGATTCTGAGATTGATCTTTCATCGCTGGATCCGCTCCCCCTACGTTGTCATGCGGAGCCCAAAAAACGTACTGGGATTCAGGCTTTCGGATGTCTCATTAAACATCGACGAACATGAGGCAATAAAGGATAAAAAGACAATGTATAAGGGATTATTCATCTTCTTTTTGACCTTGTACCTTTTTTTAGCGCACGATAAGATCGGTTTGCATCCCGCGATGGTTGCGATAATCGGTGCCACATTAACTCTACTGGTCAACCATTCGGATCCAAGGGTCGTATTCGAAAAGGTGGAGTGGCCTACCCTCATATTTTTTGCATGCTTGTTCATTTTGGTTGGTACAGTGGAAAAAGTCGAGATTCTGCCAAAGATCGGAGCAGAAATAATTTCTCTTACCAAATCAAACCAGCTCATAACCAGTGTCGTCGTCCTCTGGCTTGGGGCCCTCTCATCTGCATTGATCGACAACATCCCCTTCACCGCTGCGATAATCCCTGCAATCCAGGCCATGGGGGGTCCCGGAGTTTCATTGGATACTATCTGGTGGGCTCTTGCAATCGGAGTAGGATTTGGGGGAAACGCAAGCATGCTTGGTTCGTCTGCGAGCATCATTGCAATCGGGTTTTCTGAGAAATTCGGCGAAAAAATTACTTTCAGAGATTGGCTTATGTATTGTACTCCTGTGATGGTTGTTTCGACTGCTACGGCTACGATCTTGTTCGTAATCAGATTCTTTTTCCTCTAAATTCTATCCGCCTCTTTTATGCTATGAACAGCCGAAACCCGAGGTTATTTATCCTATAAAGTATTATTACCTTCTATGGGTTTGTTCGAGCACGCCATCGGAGTCGTCATATCCCCAACTGACACCTTCGAGGAATTAGCTGACGAGAAACCTGTAGGAGAAGCTGCGTTCATCACGGTCGGGATCCCTGTAATCTTTTCCGCTTTGTTCTTCCTTCTATTTATTCCCATGCTTTCGGCAATGGGCCCTGTTGCAGGTTTTCTTGGAATGTCGATGGCATTAATCATTCCCGGCTTCGCACTCGCCGCTTTTATCATATGGCTTTTCTCATCTCTGATCTTTCACGTAGTATTAAAGGTATTCGGAGGTCAAGGTTCGCTTTCTGCTATGATGTGCGTCCTGTCCTTTTCTTCTGTCGTTGGATTCGTCGGCCAACTTTTGAGCATCCCCTTTGTCTTCATCTCGGGTGTTACTGGGGATCCAACAATCTACTTTTTCGTGAACATCCTGGTTTCTTTTTGGTTTCTTTACACGTTCACAACCGGAGCTTCAATAGCTAATAGGATCTCCCGAGCGAGGGTGGTTGTTGCCTTGATAGCTTTCGCATTCATTGTTGGATTTATCTTTTTCATCTTAGGGGTGGGAGGTATTTTATCCTTTGCACCTTCAATCGACGACATCGCAGTTCATGGAAAATTCATCGAAGAATCCGGTTTTCCAATCACGCCTGAGACGACTATCTCAACGGCTTTGCCTTACTCAACCTTTCCAGATTACACAACAACTTTATTTTCGACTTCAAGCTCATTGACTACAACTACCTCGATTCGAATCATAACCAAAGCTGATCTGATCTTTGACTGCACGGAATTCTGTCAAAGACAAAACTATACGGTAGGAAAATGTGTGCGATCCCTGAATCTCTGCAAAGGAAACGGAGGAGTGAACTTCAGACAGGCAGACAATTACTGCGAACACGACCGCCCACTAGAAACCTGCTGCTGCTTTGAGGAGGGATAAACTCTATTTCTCAAGTAGCTTCTTTACCTTCATTCACTCCCTCCTACTCTGATGGAATTATCTTTACCTTCCCTTCTTCTACTTCGATTTTTATTAAGGTTTTAACTTTGATGCCTGTTTTTTCTTTTACTTCAGCTACTCCATCTCCTCGCTCGATCACTGCTACGATGTCTTTCACTTTGACTCCCAGATCCTTTAGTGCGTTTAGTATAGCGACGTATGTTCCTCCCGTTGAGATGACTGCATCAACTACCAAAACCTTCATACCTGAATTTAATCCGTTGATGTAGAGCTTTCCCTTTGAATAGCCTGTGCTCTGGTCGAGGATGATCTCCCCGGGCATCCAGTACTGGCGTTTTCTGACGATGTAAAATGGTAGTCCAGTCATCTGGCTGAGCACTGCTCCGATGTGGATGCCCATCGCTTCAACTGTGATTATCAGATCGACATCTGAGAAGTCTCCGACATCCAAAATAGCCTGGCAGACCTCCCGGACTAATTCAGGCTTCATTGGGGGGATGCTATCTGAGAGGGGGTGGATAAAATAATCATACTCTCCTCTCCTGACGACCGGAGCATCCTCAAAGGACCTCCTCAGTAGATCGAGTTTAGGTTCCATCAATCAATCACTATCGTAGCTGATAAGAGATTTTATTTCGTAGCCCTTAAGTTTTTCTCGTCCGTTCAAAAACGATAACTCAATTAAAAAGCACATCCCAGCCACAACTCCTCCGAGCTGTTCGACCATCTTAGCAGCAGCCTCGATCGTTCCTCCAGTCGCAAGTAGGTCGTCTACGAGAAGAACACGATCTCCCTTCTTAATCGGGTCCTTGTGTATCTCCAACGCGTCTTTTCCGTATTCGAGCTCGTATTCATAGTATAAGGTGTCTGAGGGAAGTTTGCCCGGCTTTCTAACAGGCACAAATCCTACCCCTAACTCGATAGCCAATGGAGCGCCGAAAATGAATCCCCTGGCTTCCGCCGATGCAATATAGTCCAGTTTTTCGCCCCTGTAAATCTCTGCCATCTCTTTGACTGACTGCCGAAACGCATCCCCGTCCTGAAGCAAAGTCGTGATATCAAAAAAGTTTATCCCCTCCTTGGGAAAATCCGGCACGTTTCGAATCTTCGATTTCAAATCCATGTTGTTCCTCCAATCACCTTTTCTTATGAGGGATATTTTTTTAAAGTAATTATTTAATCAAAGTTAGTAATACCTAAAAAATGGAATCAGCCGAAATCGCAATAATTGGGGGGACGGGTGTTGCGGACCCGAAGATGTTTGCGGACGCCAAAGACGTGAAAGTAGACACACCCTATGGCAACCCATCAGATTCTGTTTCCATCGGAAAATTTTCGGGGCGAAAGATAGCCATCCTCTCAAGGCACGGAAGAGGTCACACAAAGGCCCCTCACCTTATAAACTACCAGGCAAACATCTGGGCGCTCAAGGAATTGGGAGTCAAATGGGTGCTGGCACCTTGTGCGGTGGGCAGCCTACAGGAAAACATCCACGCAGGAGAATTCGTCTTCGTAGACCAATTCATCGACCGGACCCAGGCAAGAAAGAGCACATTCTATGAAGGAGACACGGTATGCCACATCTCTGCCGCAGACCCTGTCTGTCCGACACTAGGAGAGCTACTCAAAAAATCGGCTGACAAATTAAAGCTGAAATACCATCCCAGGGGAACATACATCTGCATGGAGGGGCCAAGGTTTTCAACCCGGGCCGAATCACATCTCTACCAGTCCTGGGGTGCGTCCGTCATCGGCATGACGATGGTCCCGGAATGCGTCCTCGCCCGCGAAGCAGAAATGTGCTACGCATCGATTGCGATGGTGACCGACTACGACTGTTGGAAGGAACACAACGTAAACATCAAAGAAATCGTTGCGACAATGACAGCCAACATAAAAAAAGTAAAAAACCTCCTCACAGACGTCGTGGAAAAGATCCCCAAAACCCGAAACTGCAGCTGCGCAAACGCACTCGAAGGTGCGCTTATTTAGTTTTCCTTCCTCTATTATCTTATGCCAATAGAAAAAAGCAGTACATTGCGTGATCCCCAGCAACGCGCGATAATCAACCTCCAATCCCAGATCCGCAGATTGATCACGAGAGGGGATAGATCAAAATTCGGACTTTCCGAGAAACTTGTCTCTCTGGTAGGCAAAGACGAACTCGAACAAAGCTTTTCTCAACTGGCTCTGGAGTACGCAATATTTGGAATTGGGGTGATCCAGGATTTCAGGGGGGGAAGGCTGATCAGATATCTATCAGGGGAAAATAGCACTAAACCAGGGATCTATACAGAAAGATCCATGGACAAGCTACCCAAACGATTGACTGAAAAAACCATAGACGAAGCCAGCCAGGAATTTGCGATTCACCTGGCTGGAAAACAAGAACTAATTGTTACGACGACAGAAAACTCAACAACCGCCATCAAACCAATTTTCCCCGCCACCATCATCATAGCCGCCCTCACATCATTCGGCCACAAAGAATACACCGACTACATCCACCTCCTCGCAGCAGCCAACCGACAACGGCAAGCAGACCAATCCCGCGACCTACCCAGACAAAAGGAGTTTTAAATCCTGTCTTTATTTCTTGGCAATGTTCCAGAGGAGTCGGGCGTATTCTCTGAATCCTTTAGCTGTCTTTTCGTTGTCGATCACAATGGAGGTGGGCTCCTCGCTTTGGATGAAAATGATCGCCTTGTCCCCATAGACGAGGGTTGTAGTCGGAGCTGCATAGCCCTGGGGGAGAAACCTGATCTCGGAAAGGGGAATCTTTTCTGGGTCCTTGCATTCCACATCCATGTCTCGGACTTCACTTGCGTAAATCATCTTTCGTTTGATCCCTTTCTTAATCCTTCGCCTTTGGAAATCTGGGTAATAGTACTTTAGGAGGTGTTCTTCTGGTTGGCTTGTTGCTCCGATGACGACGTAGTCTTTTCCGGTTATGAGGATGTCCTCAAAGACAGTCTTCATCCCCTTCTTCCCCTTATAGACATGGACCTCCTGTTTTTTCTTGGAGGACTTTTGCATGTGAATCAACTCTGGGAGTAAGGCTTGGACCTGCTCCTCCCTGCCGTGAATGATCTCCAAGAGCAGTTTCGGATCTGAGGTTTGATACACTTTTTTTCCGTCGACTTCAGCGTATGCCACCAACCCCTTCTCCATCAGGCGTTCAAGGCAGTCGTAGGCGGTGCGCCGATGCAAACCAAGCTTCTTAATTACTCCCCCTGGCGTGCTTGAACCCAGCCTGAGGAGGGCCAGATAGACTCGGGCCTCGTTCGAAGTCATCCCGATTTCCTCTAAGACGGACTCTCTGTCGGCCATGAATCATATTGCGATTCTAAAAGTAATAAAATCCCAAGTTTGTGGTAAACCTGTTTCCCTCACTCATTCTTCAATCAATGAATCAGGGATTGTATCAGGGATTTTCGGTGAATGGCGCAGAATTACTTATGAAGTCCCTGAAAGATCAGGGCGTAGAATACATCTTCGGCATCGTCGGAAGGGAAGCAGAGGCTCTGCTCTTCGACGAAGCAGATATAGATTTTATCTTGACTAGAGATGAGAGAACCGCGGCAATTGCAGCTGAAGTGTACGGAAGATTGACTGGGAGGGCGGGAGTGTGTTATTCCACCTTCGGTCCCGGCGCGACCAACCTGATGACCGGAATTGCTTCGGCGTACCTTGACAGGGCCCCTCTTGTAGCGGTTAGTGCGCAAGTTGAAGCAGATGAAGTACATCCATCAACTCACCAGTGTGTCGATCAAGTGGGGATGGCTTATCCAATTACGAAATGGAGTTATGAGATTGAAAGGGTGTCTAAGATACCAGACATGGTTGAAAAAGCTTTTTTTATCGCCGAAACCGAGCGTCCTGGCCCGACGTATCTTAGCATCCCAGTAGATTTACTCCAAAAGAAAAGTGATCTAAGAAATTTTCAGATAAAAAAATACAACAAAAATAGGTCATTAGAAAAGAAACCAGGCAAGGAAGTTTTTGAGAAGTTATATGAGCTGCTTAAGAATTCCAGACTTCCAATCGCAGTCATAGGTAATGGGGTTGTTAGGGCAGGTGTCACCACTCTACTTGAATTTTTTATCGAAAAATACCAGGTGGGGGTAGTCTCAACCTACGGCGGAAAAGGGGGAATATCCTCTCACCACAACCTGTACCTGGGAACAATTAGTAAATATCTCGATGACCTGTTGCAGTACAAAATAATTGATGCCATCTTCTCTGAGGCAGATCTGATCCTTGCGATTGGGTTTGATGTTGCCGAAGGAAACAAGCCAGAGATATGGGAAGTTGGCAAAGAAAAAACGGTTGTAAGGATAGACTCGATTCCAAACGATGTGGGAAAACTCTTTACACATGAATTTGAAGTCGTGGGTGATTTGGGGGAAATACTGAAGTGGCTCAGCAAAAAATCTTATAACTCAGAAAAACGTCATCGACTAGATGAGATACAAGGGAAAATACAAGAAAAAAAGGACCTTCTTATAAACAGAACAGAAAAAACGAAAATTCCTCTGACCCCAATGAAGATTGTCAGCACGGTCAGAAAGGTTTTGGGTCCAAGGGACATCCTCGTCTCCGATGTCGGCATTCATAAACAATTTGCGTGCTTGTTCTACGACGCAATCCATCCAAAAACTTTCCTTTGCTCGAATGGATTAGGTTGCATGGGTTTTGGATTACCAGCAGCGATAGGAGCTAAGTTTGCGTGTCCAGAAAGGGATGTCGTAGCAATCTGCGGGGATGGGGGATTCCACTCTGGAAGTCAGGACTTGGAGACGTGCGCTCGATACAAACTTCCTGTTGTAGTAATCGTGATGAAGGATGACTCATTCGGCCTGATCAAACACTACCAGTTAGCCGGACAGGGAAAGATCAATTCTTCCTCCGTCGATTTCGGAAACGTGGACTTCGTCAAACTGGCGAAAGCCAACGGTTGTTTGGGATATCACATCCAGTCAGTTGATCATCTCAAGGACACATTAACCCAAGCTCTGGATTCAGATCAACCAACAGTACTCGAAGTTCCAGTGAAATATGACTATAGCTTCAAGGGGAAGTAATGCATGAAAAAAGAAAAAAAATATGAGAAACCCCCAAGATTGTCAAGGATTCTATCCCACGACGAGATAGGGAAAGTCATAGAGGTCGGAGGATTAGCTTCCATTAGCCTTAGACTTCCGGTAGCCTGCAACCTAAACTGCCGCTATTGCTACGGCAACCAAAATAGCCAGGGTCTGAAATATGGGGAAATTACGGGAGTCCTCCAGGAAGCTTTTGAGCTGGGTGCGAAGTCGGTCTCCATCGTAGGTGAAGGTGAGCCTCTTCTCTACTCCTCTGGTGGGAAGGACATCTTTTCCCTTATCGACTTCATCGATGAGAACCAGGCAGATACTATACTCTACTCGAATTGTACCCTCGTCACACCAGGAATCGCAGATAGGCTTTACGAAAGGAATGTCGTTGTGGTTGGGAAACAAAACAGTTTGGATCCATCCATCCAAGAGTTCCTCACCGGTGTTGGCACATGGGAGAAGATGTCTATCGGATTACGAAACTTGAAAGCAGCGGGCTTCAACAAGACTGATCCATCGCGTATGTCAATCCACTCAGTCATTAGCCAAATCAACTACCATGAGATACCTGTGATGTGGAGGATCTGGAGACGGGAGAACATAATCCCCTACATCCAGGTAACGGTTCCTCCGAAAGATTACAATGAACAATTCTACTTAGACCAGTATGTATCCCCTTCAATAGTTAGAACTCTCTTCCACACTCTAAGTAAAATAGGTAGTGAGGAATTCGGTTTCAACTGGGATCCTGATTGGACGTATCCCATTGCTGCCTTAGGGTGCAATGTGGTAAAAACAGGGTGTGGCATCACTCCCGCAGGCGAGGTCCAACTCTGCGCATACACAGAACACTCTCTAGGCAACGTCAAGGAACAATCATTAAGGGAAATAATAAAGTCCCGGGAAGTGAAGCGCATACGCGAAGCCGAGTACCATGACCTTAAGACCGGAAAAAATAAGTACTTCTAC
>JBDREA010000061.1:0-17793 GCA_043820265.1 Candidatus Altarchaeota archaeon
CCAGGCTTCGATGGGATGCGAGAACAGGGTATCCCTCGTCTTTGAGCTTTTTGATCTCTTTATATGCCTCAACCATCTCTTCGGGAGACAATATTATGCCTTCAAGCTCCTTTTCCAGGGGGATGCCAAAAGTCATCCACAGGTTGTTATCCCTTGCGAACACGAGGTGCTCCTTTATGGTGTGGAGGGTGTTTTTAACCAGCACGGCATTTACTCGAACAGCGATGCCATTCTTTTGTGCTAATTTTATGCCTTTGACCAATTTTTTATAGGAACCTTTGCCTCTGTTCTTGTCGTTGGCTTCTTCAGGCCCATCAACGCTTACGGTCATGGAGTCAAGGCCTTTTAGCTCATCGATTTTTTCCTCGATGAGCTGGCCGTTTGTGACCATATCGCAAAGCATACCCCTTCGCTTTATATGGTCTATTACTTCACCTATTCCATCGATTATGGTCGGCTCACCGCCCATGAGAGCTATCATCCTCGTTCCCATGTCTGCAAGTTCGTCAATCAATTTGTGTATCTCGTCTTTGGTGAACTCCCGCTCCCTAACAGAATGGTCAACGCAGCAATAGATGCATCTTAGGTTGCAGCGGTTCGTGGGAAAAAGATAAACTATGACGGGTTTGCGTCTGGAAAACCATTTGTTTGCCATGAGGCTCGCAACGATTCTTGCCCTCTTGTAAAATAGCATCGATCTTTTAAACATGTTATTTTTTCCTCGTTATCTTGTAGGTGATGCCTTCATAGTCCTGGCATGCTACCAATTCCTCGTCTCTGATGCCTGCCGAAACCCGGCACATGGCAGAGTATACTGCATCAAATGTTGCAGGGCACATCAGGCATTTATCCCAGATGTTAAGCCAATACTCTTCTCCGACCTTATGCCCGCAAATGCACGACCCATCTGAGGAGATTATCTTGAATCTTATCTTGCAGTCAATCTTGTCTATAGGATAGTCCAGGAATTTTTCTGAGAATTTTTCTGCCAATGCCTTCAGATTCTTCAATGGTTTAGGCAAAGTCCCTATTCTTCTCACCTCCAAAATGATGCCTCCCCTCGGGCAGCGGACCACAGCGGAATCTTGGTCTTTGCCCCCGGGGCAGTCTCCACTGTCAAAGCGGGCATCGTAGAGCAATCCAAGACTATAGGGATAGGCGGCATGAAACAGTTCCGGGCAAATTCCGCCGGTAATTTGGGGGTAACCGTATGTCTGGTGCATTCGTTCCTGGTAGCGGCATTTTTTTTCCATGCCCACTACTTCCAGGCAGATATTTTCCAGATGAGAAGACATAGGATACAATAAAATTAGAGAAATAAAAACAGGTATCTGTTAAATAGAAAAAGCCCTGAGAAGACTAGCAATCCAGATTAATAGGCCCGCAAGAGACATTAAAATAAATTGCAGGCTATCTGATTTCATACACACCCCATTTATCATTTTCAAACACTTTAAGGGATATTGAGTTGTTTTCGATGATTTCTTGTGTGTGAAGCTTATTGAATAGCGGCCCACCCGGAAGCGTAAGGGCGTAAGCTTGGTCTTTTGGATTGTGGGCTGGCCTGTAGGATGAGACCACTACGTGTGAGATGTTGCTTTCAATAAGGCCCCGATGAACGTCCTCTAAGCTTCCGTTCCAGTAGCCGTCAAACACCCCCCCAAGCCATGTGTTGACGAGAGCCAATTCCTTTTTTCTTGTGTAATAGGAGATTCCGACCTCCGGAAATGACAAGACGCGTTTATCTTCAGCGATGTTTTCTGACACCCAAAAAAACATTTCCTCGGTTAATTCATCCTTTTGAAACACCTCGTCTACTTCGCGAAGGCTGCCAATTCTTTCACCCAATGGATTAAATCCTAAAAGCTGGATAACAGGGGAATAAGCTCTCACCGCGGGAATCCAAGAGACAGAGATGAGGATACATAAGACCAGTAACATCCTCCAAAACGTGCCCGTTTTTGATGGGAGGCTGAGTCCCTTCTTTAGACCCAGAGAAAGGACAAGAACCAATGGAACAGGTATCAGAAACATAGCAAACCTGAAAAAGCTGAACGACCTTATGCCCCCAATGAAATATAGCCCATGGGTGAAAACAAAGGCCGAGACAATCCAGTATAAGGCCGAATCCCCCTTTTTGGCGGTTAGCCAGAGGCTTGGCAAGAGAAGTATGAAGAATAGTGCGCCCATACCAGTTGAAAAAATCCCATCCCACAAAACAGCAGAAAAACTTGTGTAACCGGCGCCGAAGATCGATACGATGAACGCTCCGAATTCTGGGTTAAAATATGCTCTATCGGCAATAGAAGGCAGAAAAACTACGAAAGGGTGGTTGAACAAAGTTAGGTTGCGATAAACTTGCGGAAGGTAAAGGATAGAGGGTACGATAATGTAGATTATATCTCTGAATGCCAGTTTCCTTGAAAAGAACAGAACGGTTAAGACTGTGGGGACCAATAATCCCAGTGTTGATTTGACAAGAAATCCAAGGCCGATAAAGAATGCCGACGAAAGGGCAAACCGATATTCGTTTGATCTCAGATATAATGAAAGATAAATAAATGCCAGACTTGAAAAAACGAATGCGAGATTATCGGATTTCCCTAACGTGAACGAGTTTGTGAAAAAGGGGATGCATGATAATATTAAAAGAGATAGATGAGCCGATCGTTTTCCGTATGATAAGTCAACAAATAGATATGTGATAACAAGGAGGGACAGGTAGAATATGAACACGGTAAGCCGCAAGTAAAGATCGTTAAATCCGGAAAAAATGTAGGTCCAAGCCCAAAAAATCTTGGTTAGAAGATGCTGAAATATGGGGACCAGGTTGTAGTCATCAACCGCGGGGAGGCTTCTTGTCTCAAAGAATAATCGGGGCCACATGACACGGTAGTGGACGACGTCATCGAAGGCGATGAGCGAGGAGTAAAGCTGAATAAAAACGAAGAGGATGGTGAACAATACTGGCAAAGCCAGCAAGACCTGTTGCTTTCTTGTAAAAGGAGCTTCAATGTCGTTCTTAAAAAAACCAAAATCTTTCTTTTCGGGAAGGGTCTTAATCGAAAAAACGAAAGCGCATACATACGCCGCAAGCGTAAGCAGGGGATTGAACCCCCAAACCAGGCAAGGAGAAAGCGCCAGAAAAGAAACAAAATAAACCCTACTAATCGCGAGGAACAGATTGATAGACGAAATTCCTCTTCGCAAATCGTAAGCACCCGGAAGAAACCACACCAAAAGAAATACGAAAAATCCAAACATCGTCCTTTGAAATACTATTAAAAAATTGGATAATAAAGGAGAGGTATTTTCAAGGAAAAGCGGATGGCTGTCTTCGGAATCCTGTTGATATTGACGGGATTAGAATTCCTGAGAAAACTGTACAAAACTAGAATTTTCCTGGCTGACTACGTTAACGTTCTTGGATTAAGGAACAACAGGGTTCTTTTATTTCGGAAATCAATAACTTTTGAAAAGATGAGTTCCGTTTCTATCGTCAAATGCCAAGACTACGATGAATCCAGAGTTGATGAGGCAGTAAGAAAGGCAGTCAATCATTTGGGCGGGATAAAGTTCTTCGTGAAAAAAGGGGATAAAGTACTTCTTAAGGTAAACCTTTTGCAGGAGAGCACACCCGACCAGTCGATAGTTACCCACCCCGCCGTTGTATCGGCAGTTGCCAGATTAGTCAAGGAGGCGGGGGGGAAAGCCATTATCGCAGATAGTCCGGGGGGGGCTTACACTGAGTCGAGGCTAAAGGCGACATATGAAAAGGCAGGGCTCATAGAAGTTGCGCGCGAAACTGGAGCCGAGCTGAACTACAATACAGAATACTCTCCTGTTTCTAATCCTCGGGGAAAAATAATAAAGAGATTTGATGTGATTAAAGTCGCCCAAGAAGCGGATGTCATTATCACTCTGCCGAAATTCAAGACCCACTTGCTTACGAGATTCACTGGAGCCACAAAGATTCTTTTTGGGGTGATCCCTGGAAGGGAAAAAATGGGCTTTCACAGCAAACACCCAAAAGTCGAAGACTTCTCAGACATGCTCATCGACCTGCTTTGCCTTCTGAAACCGAACCTGGCCATCATGGACGGAGTCATTGGTATGGAAGGAGACGGCCCAGCAACAGGCGGGAAACCGAAAAACATAGGCGTTATTCTAGCAAGCCAGGACAGTGTAGCGCTTGACTTGTGCGCAACAGACATTGTCGGCTGGAAGCCGCATGAAGTCCCACCGATTGAGGCGGCGATGAGAAGAGGCCTCACAAACGGGAAGGTCGAGGATGTGAAAGTTCTCGGAGAAAAGCTACAAGACGTGAGGCTAAAGGGATTCCTCGGACCAGGAACCCAGACCGCAGGGATTGCAGGAAAGCTTCCCCCCATAGTCAGAAGCATGGTGACCAACTTCTTTATCGCCTACCCGGCGCCAAACATGGACTGCATAGGCTGCGGAGTCTGCGCTGAAAACTGCCCGGAAAAAGCTATCCGCATAACCAGCGGGAAAGCGAAGGTGACCTACGGGAAATGTATCCGTTGCTACTGCTGCCATGAATTATGCCCGCATAATGCTATTGATTTAAAGAAGAGCATAGCTCTAAGGCTTCTGAATGGACGTTAGGGAATGCAATGGGAGATAAAAGAATATTTCTCGGACGTGATTGTTTTATCCCTTGCTCCTTGTAAGGTGAAATGAACGATAAAGGGCAGACTAAAGGAGGTTAAAAATCGCAAAAAAAAGCCATATAAGAGTCTCTCTTTTAGGGTGGGTGATAGCCCTCATCATCATAGCCGCCCTAGTTAATTGGTTTGGGCCAATGCAGATGATTCGTGCATTGGAGGAACTGTCGCTCGCAATCTTTTTTATGGCATTTGTTGTGAGCGTGGGCTCCCATGTTTTGCGCCTGAAAATTTGGCAGCTCCTCCTTCGAAAAAAATATGGGTTCTCCCAATTGGCTACGGCTTATCTCAGCTCTAGGATTGCTGTGAATCTGGCGCCCGGTCGAGTCGGCGAGTTCAGCCCCCTCATCTTTTCCAGATACAGAAACCGAGAGGTTTCGTCAGTGATACTCCTTATTAGGTTGTTAGAGGCTTACACCACCCTTTTCCTCGGTTTTCTGGGTTTTCTTTTTTTAGGTATTACAGACCCTTCAATCATTTATGGTTGGGTTTTTGTCGTGATCGTTGTGTCGATTGTGCTCTTTTTTTCATTGAATCTGGGTTTTTGGCGAAAAATCAACGTCTGGTTTAAAGACCGGAGGTATCTGGGTAGGTTGAGCGAGATATTCATGGCGGTAAGCGAGTCAACGATTTCGCATAAACGATTCGCGATCCCGCTTCTGGTTCTCGGATTTGGAGCGAAATTGATGGATTTGTTTATGATTTCGCTATTTTTTAAGAGCGTCTCCTTGGATGTGTCTTTGCCTTTGATTGCAGCAGTTTACTGCATCATATCCATTCTGAGCATAGTTTCCATAACTCCTGGTGGAGTGGGACTTGCGGATGCGCCAGGATTGTATATGCTAAATATCTACGGGGTTCCTCTTCCGCAACTTGGTGTGGTATACGCCATGATGAGGCTGGTACCCATGTTGGCAACTGGGCCGTTCTTTTTTGCAGCTTATGTTTTCAAGGAGAAGGGATTAGCTAGTGGCGGAAGAACCCCCTGTACTGAGAGGGAATGAATCCAACCGACATTGATTGTTTATCAAAGAATTTCCTGACTTCTTCTTCCCGTTTTCCTCCTGCGGGTACAGTCCCCCCAATACATCCGGCAGAGGATAGTATTTCGGGCACATCAGTGAATGGAAAGAATGCATCTGCGCAAAAGATTGCGTTCGTGGTTTCGTGGCCTTGTTCTTTAGCCCGACTTAGCGCCGTGTTTGCGGCATCAATGGTTGAAGGTCCACCCCCAACACCTACCAGAGCCCCGTCTTTCGCGATGGCCACTTCGTTTCCGCCGTGATTTGATGTGTAGGCGACAGCCCAGGAAATCAAGAAGTCGAATGTTTTTGTTTTTTCTGATGCTGGTTTGTTCACCCACTCTACTTTGTTCAAATCCAATACGTAAGTCCCGGGCGGCTGGGTCAAGAATCCCCCCCGCACCTGCCTAATCAGCATTTTTTCTGATCTGAGATTTGTCATGGAAAGATTCGGGTTCACGAACAGTTTCCTGTTTTTCCGGGAGGATAAGGCCTCCAATGCGCCTTCTGAAAGGGATGGGCAGGCTAAAACGTCCAGCATCCAGGATGGGGAGCCAAGTGTTTCTTTTCTTTTTTCGCTTTCCAATAGGAGTTGTGCGTGGGATTCATCTATTGGAAAGTTGGTTATGACTTCGCCCCCCCATATGCCTTTCGCGTCGCCCCAGAGGGCGGCTTCGATAGCCTTTGACTGGTCGGTTAAATTGACACCCACCCCACAGGCGTTTCCGTGCTTTGCAGCCACTGCTATGAATGCGCCGGGAATGCCGTTCAAACTGAGTGCTTCTTTGAGTCGGGAGAGTGTCTCTAGGATGGAATCCAAGTCTGCGACGTTTGTAAAACATGGAGGTTCGTCTGAGACCTGGTTGAATCTTGGAATTCCAAGTTCGTCGTTTCCTTTTTGCTCGTATAGATGCGAGGGGGATTGGTACGTGTTTTCGCCTTCTTTTAGCGCCCACTTCCTTTCTCCAAGAAGACCTGTGAAATTGCCCCCCTTGGAGTCACATAACAATTCGAGGAAATGGTCTGTGAGCTTGAAGTTGGTTTTTTCTATCAGATACTCTCGGAGTTCATTGCCGACGTCGCCTGTCTTTGAAATCGATGCGACGACCAGCTGCATGTCTTCTGGTGTATGAACAGGGATTCTCCCACCTTTAGCGGCCAAGGCAAGAAGGGTGTGGCCTCCGACATCGTTTCCAACATCCAACCCATAGGTTATGTCATAGACTAAGTCAATCCTTTGGGCGGAATCGGTTGTCAGGGCCGCCTCGATCTTTGGGTGAAGCGTCGGAGGGAACCCGTAGCTATCTTTTTCCCCCACGAACTCGGCAACGTCAACGCACTCCGCCCCTTTTTCTTTGAGAAATTTACGGGCATCTCTGGTGGCAATGATACTCCAACCAGCTTTGGACAGCTTTCGTGCGAAATCCTCCAATCCCTCATGGGGGGGTACAGAGAATAAAGCGGTTTTTCGCTTAGACATAGGCTTTGCCAAGTCGCGACCTCCATTACATTAAAATTTCCTTCTTCAATTCTTTTAGAAGGGAAAAAGATAAAGGAAATGAATTCATACTCTATTTTGTCTGGCCTGTTGCTCCTAGTCCTTTGCTTTCATAACTTGTATTATGGCGAGGTGGGGGACGTCCCCCGGTTGAACAACCTTGTGGAAAACCCGGATTTGTTTGAGGGAAAAGATATCAGGCTGCTTGAGGGGGAAGTCACAGATGTGGGGGAGGGGTACTTCGAATTTTCCAAGTATGATAGGAAAGTCAGAGTTGCATGGGATGGAAAGGTAGAGATTGGGGAGACTGTCACGGTAAAGGGGGTCTCAAAGATTGTGGGTGAAGGACTCGTAAAAGCCGAGGAAGTTCACGTGCACAGATACATTCCATTAATTTTCGCAAGCTCATTTATCGCACTCCTATTTTTTCTGAAATTGTTCCGAAGGGAGTGGAGATTCAACACAAAGTCTTTCTGGTGGGAGGAGCGCTAGATGCCTGAGTGGGTTACGCATCTGACGGCCGGATGGATTGTTGGAAAGGCGGTTAGGGCGGACAGGAAAACGATGACGTTCCTCCTTTTGGGGTCGCTTCTTCCCGACCTTGGATACAAGTGGTATATGGTATTGACAAATATTATGCAACCGCATAAGGCGTTCCTTTTTTTGATGCCGCTCCATGCCCTGCTGGGAGGATTATTACTTTCTGTTTTTGTTGCTGGATTCTTCCCTGAAAAATGGTTTTCGACTGCAACTAAGTACCTTGCCATAGGCGTCTTAACACATCTTTTTTTGGACTCTTTTCTCACCCACTTCGGAACGTCAATGACTTACTTCATACCATTAAGCCAAAAGCCCATGGGCATCCCCATATTATGGAGCGACAACCCGCTTCCATTGTTTTTCTCTTTATTTCTGATAGCGACAATCCATATTAGAGAAAGATTGTCTTCAAAAGTACCAACCAATCGGGGTGAGAATCGATGAGGAAGTATCTACTACAGATTAAAGATGGAATCCAGAGATTTGGAAAATTTGTCGCAAGTGTCGTAAATGTCGTTTTGCTGACCCTGGTCTACGCTTTTGGCGTAGGCTTCACTTCTATCGTTTCTAAAATTGTAAAAAAGGATTTTCTGATCTTAAAGCCCAGAAAGAAGAGCTCATTTTGGAGGGACCACGAAGACCATCCACCAACCGAAGAAAACCTGGGGAGGATGTTTTAAGATGAACATCCTTGGGATATCTGCCTTATACCACGACAGTGCTTCAAGTTTGGTGATGGATGGAAAGCTAATTGCTGCTGCCGAAGAGGAACGCTTTTCGAGAAAAAAACATGACAGCAGTTTTCCGGAAAAGTCGGCGAAGTATTGCCTGGGTGAAGGAGGGATTAGTGCGAAAGACCTCGACTACATCGTATTTTATGAGAAGCCTCTGCTGAAGTTCGAACGCCTGCTCTCCCAGCATCTTCAGATGTTCCCACATTCTTTTCCGTCGTTTGCAAAAGCGATTCCATCCTGGATGACCGAAAAATTGAGGATTCCTTCCCTGGTACGAACCAAGCTTGGCTATGATGGGGAGATACTCTACATGGAGCACCACATGAGCCATGCTGCAAGCGCGTTTTTGGTTTCGCCATTTGAGGAGGCGGCGATCATCACAACCGACGGTTTGGGGGAGTGGACTTCAACGACCTATGGCTACGGACAAGGAAACGACATCAACCTCAAAAAGGAGATCCATTTCCCCTCATCCCTTGGACTTCTATATTCTACAGTGACCGCGCATCTCGGATTTTCTGTGAACAATAGCGAATACAAAGTAATGGGGTTGGCAGCTTATGGTGTGCCTAGGATGGTCGACAAATTCGAAAAGCTGATGGATATCAAAGTTGACGGAAGCTTTGAGATGGACATGGACTACTTCGACTACCACTACAAACTCTCTATGCCCTCGAAAACGTTCATCGAACTCTTTGGCCCAACAAGAAAGGCTGAAACTGAAGTAACGCAAAAACATAAAGACGAAGCGGCAAGTCTTCAAAAGGTGACAGAAAACATCTTGATAAAGATAGCCAATCACGTCCACGATGAAACCGGATTTGACAACTTAGTGATGGCAGGTGGCGTTGCCTTAAACAGCGTGGCAAACGGGAAAATTCTATCGAACACACCATTCAAAGATATCTGGATTCAGCCAGCAGCATCTGATGCAGGAGGTTCCGTAGGTGCGGCATTCTATATCTACAACACTATGTTGGGGAACAAGAGAACTTATGTTATGGACAACGCTTACCATGGCCCCTCTTACTCTGGAAAACAGATTGAGGCCTGGCTGAAGACAATGGATATCATTTACTCCTCAGCCGAAGACGAAAATGATCTGGTTTTAAGGACTGCCCAACTAATCTTCGAAGACAATGTTGTTGGCTGGTTTCAGGGTAGGATGGAGTGGGGACCGCGTGCGCTGGGTTCAAGATCCATTCTGTCAAATCCAGCTAATCCAGAGATGCAAGAGATTCTTAATCTAAAAGTCAAACACAGGGAAAAGTTCAGGCCATTTGCCCCAGTCGTCTGCGAAGACGATGCCCTTACATACTTCGAATGCGACGAACCAGTTCCCGCACCCACGGATTTCATGCTCATGGTTTATCCGATAAAAAAGGAATGGCATAAAAAGATTCCGGCGGTCACCCATGTAGACGGATCCGGAAGACTCCAAACAATTAGAAGAAACCAGAATCCAACATACTACGACCTGATAAAAAAGTTCGGCGACCTATCAGGCATACCAATCCTAATAAACACCTCATTTAACATAAGAGGCGAACCGATTGTATGCAGGCCCGAAGAGGCCTACAGGTGCATGATGGGCACAGGAATCGACTATCTCGTAATGGATAGATTCATAATATCTAGAGAAGACAACCCAAAAGACATGTGGGACAGCGAAAGCATCGCAAAAGACTGATTAAAATATATAGGAAAACAAGAAAAACATAACAATGGCCCAGAAAAAATCATTTTTTCAAAAACATTTCTATTTGATAGGAGAGTTCTGGACCTTTCTTAAAGTCAGAAAGAAATGGTGGCTGACGCCAATCATCTTAATGTTACTACTTGTTGGTGTGCTAATAATCTTCGGGGAGTCAAGCGCGGTAAGCCCCTTCATATATGCGCTAATTTAATTTCATAAATAGTTTTTGCAATGAAGGATATTTGTTTTCCTGTCAACTTTGTTAATGAGGGAAGATTAACTCCTTTTTTCAATAATCCCTTCTAGCATTTGGTCAAGAGTCTCTAGTATGCTGGGATTCTTTTACAACCTCCTCCCGAAAAATATCCAGAGAAAAATTCAATCAAACCCATAATATAGAACAAGAATTTGTCTGAAGTTTTTAGTGGAATAAAAAAGTAAGCTCCAAGTTTCTGTTCAGTAGGTACTATTTACTTTTGACAAAGTCTCCTATCTACCTTTATTTTGATGGTTTTAAGGGTGGGAAAAACTCAGAAAAATAAACGGAATTTTTTTAAGCTTAATATTCAGATTTAAGAGATTAAATGGATTCTGTTTACTTTTATAAGGTACAGCAAAGTTTTTTTGAAAGGGAATTTGGATCTGGTTTTTTTCATTGAGAGTGCCTTGTTTGGCTTGCCTGAATTTGTTAAAAAAACAAAACCTACTACCTAACTATAGAGTTGCGATTTAGTGACCTGAATTTATCACATCTGCAATCCCAAATATCTGCTCTTTAGTTAATTTAGTCGACGAAGGCAAACTCATTCCCTTGGAGGAAATCTCTTCGGCCACCCTACACACTGGTTGTCCCTTGTATGGGGGTTGGAGGTTAATCGGGATAAAGAATGGCCGTGTATCGATTCCTTTCTCTTTGAGTTCCTTCATCAGTTCATCTTTCGTCAATGGAAACTCATCCTCAATGAGGATGCTATACATCCAGTAAACGTTCTTGACGTGGGATTTTTCAGGTGGCAGTGTGATCCCTTTGGTGTCTTTTAGCAGTGAATTGTAGAGTTGTGCGTTTTTCCTTTTATTTTCTATGAACTCATCGATTCGCTCCATTTGAGCCACCCCCAAGGCAGCTTGGAGATTAGTCATCCTATAATTGTATCCGATCTCAGGATGGAAGTATCGTTTATCCTTTGACATTGCGTGATCTCTGAGAAAATGCATCTTCTCAAATAATTCATCGTCGTCGGTGACAATCGCTCCCCCTTCGCCTGTCGTGATCACCTTGTTGGCGTAAAAACTAAAGACGCCTGCGTCTCCAAATGACCCGACCTTTTTTTTCTTGTATTCTGCTCCATGGGCTTCAGCGCAGTCCTCAACCACTAGGAGGTCGTTTTCTTCGGCGACTTCAAGGATTTCATCCATTTCGCAGGGGTGGCCGTAGAGGTGGACTGGTACAATCGCTTTTGTTTTTGAAGTGATCTTTTTTCTTAAATCCTCGACATCCAGATTCCAAGTCTCTGGCTCGGAATCAACACATACGGGCTTTGCACCTGTGTAGTGGACTGCATTGGCTGTGGCGATGAAAGTCAGAGAAGGGATGAGGACTTCATCACCGGATTCGATACCCAGAGCCTCCAATGCCAGGTGAAGGGCGACTGTCCCGTTTGAAACAGCCAATCCATGTTTTACACTGCAGAACTTGGCGAACTTTTCCTCAAATTCCAAAATGAATCTTCCAATCGAAGAGACCCATCCCTCATCTAAGGCTTGGTTGACTAACTCTTTTTCTTTATCCCCTATCCAGGGTTCGGATACAAGAATGATTTCTTTAGCCACTATACAAGGATATAAAACTCAGGGATAAAAACCTTGGCTATTGAAGATCATATGGGATGCGGTGTTTCAGTAATACCACCAGATGTTTTTGTAGTCCTCGTACTTTTCCCCTCTCTTCTCCAACTCAACTAGGTAATCGTAGATGGAGACATCCTCTTGGATGTAAGGATTTACGGGTACCAGGTTTTTCTCCCAGGGATGAAACTCATACACCCGTGAGCCATTGGGGAGAATGGAAATTACCTCGTGGTCCTGCCAGGCCCGAAGATGGCATTTGCCAAGGCGGGGAACATTGAAGACGGGCTCGTCTGTTCTAGTTAACCCGGGTAGAAAACGAGCTTCTTCCTTTCTTTCTTGGAGTATTCGAGCAATCGGCGTTCTGTAATTTCGCATTCCCTTCTTTCCCTTAGCGTAAAATAAGTAATAAGGATCCACGCCGATTTTACAAAGTGCCATCCTAAGAGCGCAGGTTTCGAATTTTCTGCTGTTGTCAACCGTAAACACCTGCTGGTTGTAGAAGCTAATACCATTGTCTTTCAATTTCGCAACTGCATCTCTCGATTCGGGAGTTATTTCATATGGGTGCTGGAAATGAGTTACCACGCAAAATTGCCTGTAGCCCGGTTTGTGATATGATTTGAGAAGTTCAGTCAAGTCGTCGGTTAATCGCATGGGCAAAACAACAGGTGTCCTTGTGCCGATGCGAATTCGAATTATATGAGGCATCTCGGCTATTTTATCAAGACCCCATTTTATTAGAGAATCCTTCATGACAAGGGGATCGCCTCCCGTTATCAATATATCATGTATCTCCTCGTGCTCGCTGAACCATTCAAGGGCTGCTTTGATTTCTTTTTTCGATGCTATGGCATTAGGAGAAGAGACTCTTCTGACCTCCCAGTTTCTCTGGCAATAAACACAAATTTGCGCGCAGGTATTATATGGTTTTAGTATTGCGACGTGGGGGTAGCGCCTAGTGACCAAATCGATTGGGCTGGTATCGGCTTCCCTCATAAAGTCCATCTTGTTTTTTCTGTCGTGCCTGTATTCTGTCATCAATCTCGCATAGGTAATCGGGGGGATCACTTGGGCCCTGATTGCGTGATCGAATTTTCTTTGTATGCCCTCATCCATAAGTGAGGCATAATAGGGCGTCACGCCGAATGGAATGTGGTTTTCTACCGCTAACTCTATTCCTTGCCTTTCTTCGGGGCTCAGAGAAACCCAGGATTCGAGTGTTTTGGCATCGTGGGCAACGTGCGCAAGCTGCCACTGATAGTCATTCCAGTCAGACTCTGAGCCCCCAATGGCACCTAGAATGCGTCTTCTGTTTTTTTGTCTTTTTTTGATTATCTTTGATTCAAGACCTGATGGGAATTTCTTTATACGTTCCAAAATATTTTTCCCATCGGCAGTGAGGGTCTTTGAACGCTCTATTGCAGCGGGACGATTATACATGCGTAAAAACTTTGGGATGTCTTTTTTGTCTACGAAACCGGTTTTAGAATACATTCCGGATAAACCAAGGCTTCCCTTAAACAAGTGGAGGAATTCGTAGAGGAATCCAACTGAAGGTTTGGGTTGGACTGGTTTCTCTTTTGCTATATCTCTGAGGTATTCAAGCACGGAAAATCCGGCGAGTTTTTCGTTTTTTGGGATAAGTAAGTTTTTTAAGACCTTCAGGCACCATCGAACGTTCATCTTCTCCAATGCGTGAAGGTCGACTTTCTTAATGTGTAGTTCCTTTTCAAGGTCGTTGAAGTAGGAGTAGAGATTATCCCGTGCATCTTCAAGATTTTGAGATTCAACTAGGATATCTCTGATTTTGTGGTTAGTAAACCAAACGTCAGATAAATAAATCTCCTTCATGACAGATGCCCCCCCAATAGTTCTGGTAAGAAAAGATTAAAAATGCGGGGTTGGATGGTTTGGCTATGCGTAACTGCTAAGATAAGTCTTTAGGATATCATAGAAGTGGATTAGGCTTTTTAAATCGACCCATTCCCCCCTCCCATGGTGATTTCCCCCAATCGGACAAGTTTCGATGACTGCTATGCCTTGTTTTCCAAAGAATTTTCCATCGCTACCACCCGCACTCTTAAGATATTGCATTTCTCTTCCAAGAATTCTTTCGGCTGTTTTCTTATAGGAAGACAGGAATGGATTGTCAGGCTTGGTAACACAAAGAGGAGTATGTTTGGTTATTTCGACGTCGCCTTCAATCGCGGCTTTTAAGGCGGAAACTGTGTCCTCATATTCTCTTTCCTGCGTGTATCGGATGTCAAGTTCCAATACGGCTTTGTCGGGTATCTTGTTGACTGCGTCTCCAGAACTTATTTTTCCGAGATTGACTGTCGGGGCCCACTCCGATTCGTCTTTGATTTCTGGGAAAAGTCCTTTGACCTTTTTGAATTCGTCGAACGCCTTTTCTATGGCGTTGACCCCCGTCCAAGGTCTTGATCCATGTCCGGCCTTGCCTTTGATTGTTAGCTTCACCCAGATTGCTCCCTTTTCTGCTGTGACCAATTTGAATCCGTATCCTCCATCTGGCACAAAGGCCGCCTCACACGAGTATCCCTCATCTGAAAGAAGGTGGTCGACTGTGTGGCGCCCCCCTGATTCCTCGTCTGTTGTCAGCATCAATCCAACTGACGGAGGGGGGGATTTTTTTGATATCTCTTTCATCACCTTCATCATCGCGGCGCAGTTGCCTTTCATGTCGATGGCGCCTCTTCCAAAAAGCTTCCCGTTACGTATCTGTGGATTGAACTCCTCCTCGCCTGCGTCCACTACATCCAAGTGTCCGCATAGAAAGATCTTGGGGGATTTTGTGTCTTTGAGGGTTGCGATAAGATAGGGCTTTTCCTCAAATGCCCCCCTGGTAATCTGTAGGTTCGCCGATTCAGATAAATACTCTTCAACAAAGTCTACGCAACTCAATATTTCTTCGGGGTGATTCTCCGTGGTCTTGAACGATATGAGCTTTTTTGCAAGCTCGGTTAGCTCCTTTGCGATTTCTTCGTCTGTGCTCATAGCTCATACTCTACAACGTAGCCGCCCCATGTACGCAGAAGGGCCTTTCCTTCGACGTTTGGATTCAGAAGGTACTGCGGGAACAGGGGCGTCTTCCCCCGGCCGTTTGGAGTGGTGACGATGAAGGTCGGTACGGCAAGCCCGGAGGTGAATCCCCTAAGCTTTTCCATTACTGCGAGGCCTTCTTCTAGGGGTGCTCTGAAGTGTTTTATTCCTTCCACTTTTTTGCAGTTGAATATGTAGTAGGGGCGGACTTTGATTTTCAAAAGTTCGTGGCAGAGCTTCTTCATGACGTGGGCGTCGTTGTTTATGCCCTTCATGAAGACGGTCTGGTTTCCAAGGAGCACTCCAGCCCGTGTTAACTTATCGCACGCTTCCTTCGACTCTGCTGTAACTTCCTTTGGGTGGTTAAATTGCGTGTTAAGGTAAAGCGGATCGTGCCTTGAAAGCATCTCACAAAGCTCAGGTGTCACACGCTGCGGGAGCGTTACAGGCATCCTTGAGCCGAGCCTCATAATCTCGATGTGGTCGATTTTTTCTAGTTGGGTTAGTATCCAGTCAAGGAGGTTGTCGGGTAGGGCGAGTGCGTCTCCTCCTGTTAAGAGTACATCCCTTATCTCTTCGCTCTTTTTGATGAAGGAAAGCGCTTTTTTTAGTTGATCCTTACCATGGATCACGTTTTTATGGCCTATGTCTTTTCTTCGAAGGCAGTGCCTGCAGAACATTGCGCACTGGTTTGTGACGTTTATTATCAGTCGATCAGGATATAGCCGTGAGATAAGGGGTGCGGGACTGTTGTACTTGATGATCATCGGGTCTTTGATCTTTGACTTGTCACGATATTCCAGGATAGAAGGCACGGCTTGCTGCCTGACAGGGCAACTCCTGTCTTTGAGGTCCATGAGACTTGCGTAGTGAGGGGAGATACCCCACCTGTATTGTTTTGCGGTCTTTTGGATTTCAAGCTTTTCTTTTGCTGTGAGGTTGATTATCTTTGATAGCGTTTTCACGTCTTTGACGTTGTTTGAAAGGTGCCATCTGTAGTCTTCCCAGTCCTCTTTTGAGGCTCCGAGTGCCTTGATTATTTTTTCTTTTTGCCTTGCGTAGGTCTTTGTGAGTTTCAGGCCGGTTGGGATTTTATCTTTTGCTTGGAGGTAGTCGGAAATTTTTGCCTTGACTTCCGCTGAGCGCGCAAGAGCTACTCTTCTGTCCTCTCGTTTTATCCTTTGGATCATGGTATCCCTCCGTTTTCAGACCTAAGACGCAATTGGTCTTTAGGACTTAATGTTTGATAAATCAACTCCTTTGCTTCTTTTAGCTTCATAAGGGTTTTTTCCCTGGTCTCCCCGATAGCTGCTGTTCTTCCGATAAATCCTTGATGTACTACGACGTTTTTTCCTACGTGGTCCATAATGACGGCCCTGGTGCTTCCCTGGTTCGCTCTGTATCTGCCAAACATGACAGCTTCAGTGAAGTGTATTCCAGCATCCTTAAGAACCGAGACAGGATTGAGGGTTTTTACGTTATATGTGGCCCAGTGGAATGGAGCATTCTTGGGCCTTAAGGCATTTTCTATTTCCTCTATATCACACACCATATGACCTTCAGTCAATGCCTGATATTCGAGTTCGACAAAGGAGTTGGACAAAGGCACGATGTGCTTCATAGCGTATTCCGTTTCCTGGGTTGTTCCCTGTTTTCTGGCGTTGATTTCGATGAAGTAGACATCTTCGTCGTCTGTAACGATAAAATCTGCCCCAAAAGCCCCTCTGTATCCATCTTTGGCGATTATTCTCCCAAGACGTCGGGTGATTGCGCGTGCGTCTTCTTGGACGGTGTATGGGAGATTTGAGGGATATATGGACCCACGGAACGCGGTCCCCATTATCATCTGGTCTACGACATTTGCCACAAAGATTTCTTTGGAATTGGCTATTATCCCAAGAACAGAGGGTGTGGCTACCGTGTCGTAGTAGTGGGTTAGGAGGAATCGGCTGTCTTTTTGAAGAAAACGGAATTTGTCCTTTATTTCTTCGATGCTGCTTGCGATGAGGCTTCGCTCCCCTCCTGCGCTGAATTCTGCACTGCAGAATATCTTACCCCACTCGGATTTTTTTTCTTTAAAAAGTGTGCATGCCTCTTCAAAGGTTTCTGCTACAACCCCTTCCGGCATGGGAATCCTCTTTTCACGGGCCATGATTAACTGGAGAACTTTATTGTTGTATCGCTCAGAAACCACAGGGTCTGGGGCTATGACCTCGAATATTTTTTCTTTTTGGATCGATAAGGAAGGGTCATTTCCGTAGACGTATAGGGGAATTTTATCTTGGGTTTTTGATAGTGTCTCGCAAAGTTTCGCTACTAGTCCGCTTTCAGAGACTGACTGATAGAAGATTCCTTGTGGGATTCTGACGTGATTAATCGAAGTTATATTGCTTTTAAGGGATTTCACAAGGGGATTGATCACTATAAGATTATCTATTCCATCATATGACGACCTAACGTCGGGTGTGATAGCTATTGTTTCAAAAGTGCGTTCGTATTTTTCGGATAAAAGAGGTAAAAGTGAATCGCATAAAGTAAGCGTTTTCAGTTCTCCGATGTATAGGAGGTACGCCTTTTTTTCGTCGAGAGCTAGCTTTTGGGTGATAACATGTTGCATTATTCTCTTTAATGGGACTAAGTTAAAATAAATATCCCCACAGCTGAGCTGTGGGGTATTCAGTGTGTTATGTAGTTGGTTATCGTAGTTTGT
>JBDREA010000062.1:0-29461 GCA_043820265.1 Candidatus Altarchaeota archaeon
CTCTCGTTTTTATCTTTGTCCTTCCTCAAGATATTTGATGAATGCAGTTCCACCTGGACAACCACAGAGGAGAATAATTGAAGTACTCCCTGGTCAAGCTGCCGCAGAACAGCTCATGCCTGCTCCAACAGGTTCTACTAAACAAGATGGGAAACTATTTGCCATATGGCATCTTGGCGATGTAGCTTTACAGATCATGGAAGGTATCGGCCCCCAGGATACAAACGCTGATGTAGTTGTGGTTGACGCTTCGAATTATAAAGACCAGATAGGGGTGGCGAGATTAAATCGAATTGAACCCGGTACTGCTATGATGCATATGACTAAAACTCCAGATGCATTAAGTGGTGATAAACTCATGATTGCTGCGGTCACCACAAAAAATTTGGACACACCAGACATGGAGATTACATTGGGGAGAATAAAGAGTGCCACTCAGGAATCCATTGATATGGCCGAAGATAATGGTAAAGTCACAGTGGCTTTCGAGCCGGTTGGAAATCTTCCTGTGCCTAAAATGAATAGAGCAGAGCAAGCTCTGAGTGCAGCAGATTCGTCAACACAGACCCCACTTAGTAGAAGCATAACAGGTATGGTAATGGGGATAAAGGAAATGGCTCCTCATTTAATGCATGTGAGAGAGATTGCAATTATAGTGCCACATAAGGGTGATTTCCAAGAAGCGAATCAAATAGCTACACGGATGTTAGGGGCCCCTCAAGTCCCAGGCCGAACTCAATAAATTCAGAAAAAGATCTTCCTTTATATCCTTGAACTACCATTGTTTTTTCTCTAGGGGGTTGGTGGACTGTGATTGGCTACGAGGAATTAAAGAATATTTATCGGTTGGAAAAGGAGTCTCCGAGTCTACAAAAGATTCCGGTGGACTTTTATGTGCAGGTCAAGGACACATTATGCAGTGTCGAGGATAAGCACAAAGAAAACATCACAGACTTGTTTCAGGAGATTTATTCGAGAAGGCTTGGGAAAATCCTTAGGGCGGCGCTCAGAAACATTGACGGAGGAAAGCCCCCCGAAAACGTCGTGGAAGTGGAAAAAAAACTTTACACCCAACTAACAGAGGTACTGGCATCGCATCAGCGCGATATAACAGAAACAGTCTCGGGAGTCTGCCCGCCGCTCCCTGAACCCGAAAAAGAGATAGAATTAGTCAAGGTCAAGCTCCTAAAAGCCACACCCCAGTTTGTGGGCATAGACATGGCAGAATACGGCCCCTACGCAGAAGACGACACAGCAGAACTACCGGCTGAAAACGCGAAGATCTTCATCGAACAGCAAGTGGCAGAAGAAGTTAAACCTCATAATTCATAAATTCATTTTTATAGGACTTCCTACCCATATGTATCCCAGAAAGATGAAATTTCCATCAATTATCCGCACAAACTGCCCCTCCTGCAAAAGCCACCAGGAACACGAGGTGTCCTTGAACAGGAAGGGAAAGGAGCGGACAATCAACAGAGGCCGAAGAAAATATGAAGCTGTAAAAAAAGGGTACAAAGGTAGTCCTAGATGCCCTAAAAAAACAGTGTTCAAGATAGGGAAACGCTCAGTCATGGTGCTCAAATGCAAGGCCTGCGGGAAAAAACACCAGAAAGTGCATGTCGCAAGGACGAAAAAACCCGTGGAAGTCGAATAAACAAAAAAATGAAGGATACTAAAAGCAGGTTTCTGAGGATTAAATGCAACGACTGTGGAAACGAACAGGTAGTCTTCGGTTGCGCATCTTCAAAAGTGAAATGTTTGGTATGCGATAAACCCCTGGTCGAACCGGCTGCCGGAAAAGCCAACATTAAAACCCAGATTCTCGCGGTCTTGGACAAAGACCTCTAACAAATCGTATAAAAACAACTAAAAAAATCCTTTCCGAATCAGAATGCCTTTTCGCAGTAGAAGACACGTCGTGGGGCTTGCAGGATTCATCGTGATAGCAGCAGTGCTTCTGATGGTGGTTTCAACCGTCGTCTGGTTCATGTACAGCTTCGAATATGCTATAGAGCCCGTTACAGCAAGCGAATTGACAATGGAGAAAACAACTCAACCCTTAGCTGAAAAAACGAATGACTCAGGGATGGAAGTCAACGAATCAACTCCTGAAACATCCAGCTGAGATTTCTTTTTTATTATATAGACGACTTATTATTTTACCATCATGGGAGATATCAAGGTTGCAATCATCGGTGTTGGGAACTGTGCTTCGTCTCTTGTTCAGGGGGTGGAGTACTACAAGGATGTGACCGAAAAGGATGACCTGGTTTCCGGATTGATGCACAACGAGATAGCAGGCTACAGGATAAAAGACTTCAAGTTTGTGGCAGCATTCGACGTGGACAGCAAAAAAGTTGGTCACGATCTATCTGAAGCCGTTTTTGCCGAACCCAACTGCACAACAAAGTTCAGCGACGTGCCCCATTGGGGGATTGTGGTGAAAAAGGGGCCGGTGCTCGATGGAGTGGCAGAGACTACACGTGAGAAATTTGCTGTCGACTCAAAGCAAAAACCCGTTGACATCGCCAAGGAACTCAAGAAAAGCGAAGCAGATGTTGTAGTAAGCTATCTTCCCGTCGGAAGCGAGGAGGCGGACCGATTCTACGCAAAAGAGTGCCTGAGAGCGAACTGTGCCTTCGTGAATGCGCTGCCAGTATTCATCGCATCCAAACCGGAGTGGGCAAAAAAATTCGCAGAAAAAAAGCTGCCAATCATCGGAGACGACATCAAAAGCCAGCTCGGAGCGACAATCACCCACAGAATGCTAACCCGACTTTTTATGGACCGTGGCGTCAAACTCGAAAACACCTATCAATTGAACGTCGGGGGAAACACTGATTTCTTGAACATGCTGGAAAGACACCGCCTTAAAAGCAAAAAGATAAGTAAGACTGAGTCCGTCCAAAGCCAGATGATAAATCGTCTCGCAGACGAAGACATACACGTGGGACCATCAGACTACGTGCCTTGGCTGAAGGACAAAAAACTCGCATTCATTAGGATGCAGGGGAAAAATTTCGGAGATGTCCCCTTGGACATTGAGATAAGGCTTTCAGTTGAAGACAGCCCGAACTCGGGAGGGGTCATGGTGGATGCGATTCGATGCGCGAAACTAGCCCTCGACCGGGGAATCGGAGGACCGCTTATCTCACCCTCAAGCTACTTCATGAAGAGCCCGCCCGAACAGTATTCCGACTCTGATGCCAGATTACGCGTTGAAGAATTCATTGCCGGAACAAGAGAGAGATAACAACCATGGAATCGTGGGTTATCCTTGGATTAGGTGCGGCGCTCCTTTTTGGCACCTCAACTATTGCAATAAAGATTGCATCAAGCCCAGACTATCTAGGGGCGCCCCCATCCAGTGTCCTCATCTTAATTCTTGCGGGGATAGCCTTGGTTTTCGTCCCTTATACGGCCTGGATCTCTCGGCAACAGACCTTCTCTTATCAGTCGGAGCTTTTAGTTGCAGGACTATGTATTGGTATCTTTTGGGCTCTCGCCCAAATCCTGGTAGTCACCGCATTAAACCAGAATGCCGATGTCAGTCGAATAACCCCTATCTTCAACCTCAACACCCTGGTTGTAGTATTTCTGGGGATTCTATTGTTAGGTGAGCTTCCGGATAAAGCTCAGGCGATTCGCGTGGTGTTTGGGGCAGTTTTAATAGTTGCGGGTGGAATACTTGTATCAACCTAGAAAATGCTTAAAGCTTATGTAGACCTTCAGTGGCTGAACGTCAAAGTCGGGATACTCTTTGCGAAACTTGGTATTCCACCAAATACGTGGACGGTCATGTCCCTTGTCCCTGCCCTTATGGGTTTTATGGCCCTATACTACCACAATCTTGGCTGGGCGTTGGTTTTGTTTGTGGTCTCTGGTTTCATGGACATCATCGACGGGGCCGTGGCAAGAGTCACAAAGTGCGTTTCAAACCTTGGGGCATTTCTAGATGGCATCATCGATAGATACGTTGAGATAATCATGTATCTTGGGATCTGGTACTTCCTTCAGGACACGCAAGCTTTGCTGATTCCAACAGCCATTTGGACTATGCTCTTGATCTTTGGGGCCTTGATGCCATCCTTTGTGAGGGCGTACGCAGACCACCGGGAAGTCGTCACCGACCGAGACGACCAGCGCAGGATGGGAGGATTGATTGAGAGGTTTGAAAGGCTTACGATAATTTATTTTGGGATGTTTTTTTCACTTGTCTATGAAGAGAGGATCCTTCTTTGGGCCCTCGCCGTAACGGCAGTTTTATCCAATTTGACAGCAATTCAGCGGACTCTTTTTGTTGTTTCGTACAGTAAGAAGAAGTAGTATTGTTTTTTATGTCTTTCTTCTATAATAGAGAAGAGTGAATACAGTGGAAGATTTTAATGAATCCGCATTGGCAGAACTTTTAATAAAAAAGCATGAAAACCTTCTGAACCAGTATTCAGAGGAGAAGAATTTTTTAGTAGGCGGAAGGGAGAGGGCAGAAGAGTTAAAGAATAGGATTAGCGTTCTAAAGGAAAAAGAAGACCAATTGAAACACTGGCTTAGATCTAACAATGAAAACAGCTCTCAGGGAGTGGAGACTTATCAGGAAGAATTGAATCAAAACACATCTGAGCTTGCAAAACTGAAGGCGGCTTTGAAGTCGATTCCAAAGGTGAGGGACGCGGACAAAAGGCTTCCGTGGCTTAACCAGAGAATAGAGAGCCATAACAAGGCGTTTAGGTACTGGAATAACAGAGAAACGAAAAAAAAGGATACACAAAGTGGACGAGAAAAAGCTGAAAGCTGAAGTCGCAGAACTGCAATCTAAGATCAATGGATTTGACGAGGAAATTCGAAAGATTTATTCTGAAATCAGTGTCCATCAGAAGGATGCAGATAAGTTTCGCAGGGGGCGGGACCAGAAAAACAATGAGGCAAAAGAAGTTCTCGCACTGGCGAAGAAGTTCATCTCCCAAAGGGATGAATTCAACTCAAAGGTGGCCGAACTTAAAAAGGAGAGGAAGCAGTTGATCGATAAGGCGTCAGCGAAAAACAAAAAAATCAAGTCTGCGAAGGAAAAAAGGAACGAGCTAAACAAGGATGCCCGAGGAACAAACGATATGCTTGAGGATATCTTCAGATCAGACCTTCATTCGCTTCTCGAAAAAGACATGCCATTGGATGTTGAAATCAAACTGTATGAAAAAATATTTTCCACGTGGAACAGGTTAAAAGCCGTAAAAAGAGCTGACCAACTCCACTCAGATGTTGTGAACTCCTATCGGGAGATAACTTCCATGCATGAAAGGATCAATGGATCAGGAGATGAAATCCAAAAACTAGCGCAAGAATCTGAGAAAAACCACATACAAGCCATGGAATACTATAAGCAATTGGATGCCATCAGGGAAGAATCTACCAAGATACACCATAAACTTCTTGAAAAATACGATAAAATCAATCCCTACCGCGACAAGGTTAGAGAGATAAAGGATAGGATAAATGACGTTCAGGAACAAATGAAACCAATAAACCAGCAACTTGAAGCAATTGATTCCGAAAGAAACCAGGAGGAGAGGGTGAAGAAAGCCGAAGCAGTAAAAGAAAAATTATCCAAAAGGAAGCGGATAAGCCTAGATGACTTCAGGATTTTATTGGGTAAGGAAGAGATTTTGAAAGAAATTCCCAGGGATTAAATTCATAAAACTGCTTTCTCTTTTAATAAGTCGATTTCCTGATCCTCCAATCGGTAGTTAACTTTAAGATCTTCCTCGTTTATCGCCCCATTTTTTATCAACAAAGAAAAGAATGACAGATACTCTTTCTCAAACACCCGCCTTGAGCAATGTAGATGAGGTATGAACTTTTCAGCTAAACCCTTTATCATAGCCTTCTCGATCTTGGCTTTTGACATCTTAACAAACACGCTTGGAAACTGGTATCGCTGAAACTTGAGTTTTCCTGTCTTTGACGTATTCACACCACCGGTCATCAATGCATTTGCATAACGTAAAAGACCCCAGTATTGACGCCTTCTGATTCTACCTAGATAAACATCTGATTTTGAAAGGGCATCGTAAGATGAAGCCAGATCCTCTGAAGGGTATACCAGGGGGAGATTTTCAGCTATCCATTGAATAAGGTCTTCGGGTCTTTCATCGAGGTCCCAGCTGCACTCGATAACCTCTTTTAGTTCCTTTCCCGCAAAAATAGTCGATAAAGCCTTGTATACATCGCTTTGTCTATCCCGGGATCCTAAGACTTCCGCGTCTCTTGCAGTCACGGTCTTTCGTCCGACAATCAAGGTTTCTAGATCATTTAATGCAGAGCTCAGATTACCGTTGCAATTTTTGGATATGTCTTCCAGCACACCAGATTCAACTACGACAACCTCTTTTTCGCAGATTTCTGCCAGTAACCTATTTATTTGGATTGCAAGTGGCTTTCTTAATTGTAGCTTTTCACAAAGGCCGATTATGCCCCTTATCTTTGGAGAACTTATCTCTCTTGCAGTTATAATTGTCGGATTTCTCGTTTGCGTTAACAAACTCTTAATCGATCTCACATCTTTCATGCTTTCTATATCATCGAGCAACAAGAGTTTCTTTTGCCCGAAGACATTCGAGGATTGGCAAGACAGAATGGCTTCGTTGAGGCTGTCGTTTTCCACCCGCACCAGCTGCCAGTTTTTTTCGGTTGCCAATACTTCAGAAACTGTGGTTTTGCCGACCCCCAGCCCACCATAGATCAAAAGAGGCTTTTCCCAGCGGTATGAGAGAAGAAATTGTCCAATCTTTGGCCCAGCTATGAGGTCAGACAGACTTTCTGGTTTGTATTTTTGTCCTAGCATCTTTTTTTAAAGGTATCTCTAACGGCCTTTTTAAGTTTAAGTAACAAACTATTACGATATCAAATCAAAGAATATATAATAAACCATATTTCCGAAAAATAATCTCTTAAATTTTGAGGTGGTTGAATTGGCTAACCTGCTGACAAGCAACTTAACCGAGATACTTGGAGTAATAAAAGACTTAGTGCTTGACTACACATTGAAAGGATTAATATTCTTTGCTATCCTGATCGGGAGCTACATCATAGGATTTGGGATATCGCTCGTACTGAGAAGAGTTCTTTTACTAAAGGAATGGCGGGAAGCCCTCGTGAAATACGGGGCAATGAGCTCTAATCTATGGGAGTCTACCGTGCATTTTCTTAGCCAGTACATCAAATGGTTCTCATTTGTATTCCTTTTGGATTTCTTTTTGGTAAGTAAGACTGAGACGGCGGTTAGCGTCGCATATAGCTTTCCGGTCCTGCATGAACTTTTAGTGTTGATGGGTGCAATTCTCTGGTTCATACTTCTTTCAATCTTTGGAATTATGCTTGGCGGCGTATTATCAAAATTTTTCAAGGACGTTATGAAAAGCATAGGCTTCGAAGAAGAATTAGCCAAACACAAGGTTGAGAAAGTCATGGGCCAGGTCAGCTTGAGCGTTTTTTTAACTGGTATACTCCGTTGGTACATAGTCCTCTTGTTTGTCGCTCAGGGAGTCGCAAAGCTTAATCTGCCGCAGCTAACATCTTTCACGGACAACCTGATAAACTATATCCCAAACGCTATCCTCGGGCTTCTCATCCTCATCGCGTCCCTTCTGATCGGAGGATACATTTCGGCAACAATAAAGGGTTCAAAGACGTTATTCAAAGAACTGATCGCCCCATTGATAAACGGCTTAATAGTGTATTTCGGGGTCGTACTTTCCCTGCCGAAATTTGGGGTCGCTGACGTCTCGATATTAGTGGATGCATTTCGAATCTTTGCCCTTGGCTTGGCTTTGGCCTTGGGCATAGCCTTTGGATGGGGATTAAAGGATAGTGTGTCCCGCATAGCAGAAAAGCACGAAAAAGAATTTTAAGTATTAATCAACAAAATTGGGCTTCAAGCTCCTTCGGAGTCGATGCAAGCCCAATGCCAGACTGCCGACCCAACCCTTTAGCGTTTTTGATATCTATTGGCCTAGGATAGATAGTGGTCTTTTTTCCTGAGGGAAGCTCGGTTTGCACCGAAGACGATGTATCAGTAGGCAGGATATATAATTTCACCCTTGATTTAAGAGCTTGAGACGCAACATTTGTGACCAACGAATCTGATATACCATACCTTAGCTTGGCGACGGTATTTGCGCTGGCAGGTGCTATGACAACACAATCATAGGTTTTAGTTCCGACTTTTGCGCATAAAGGGCTTGAAGGACCCTGATCCTTGTTAAAGAAAACGTGCCTTCCAGCCTTGTTTAAGCTGTCAGTTACGCCATAAATATTTGCAACTTGAAAGCCGGCATCTGAGTACGCTAAGTCTATCTCATGGCGTTTTGCAATTGATTCAACAAGCTTTGCACAATCCCTGAGAAGGTGGCCTGCACCAGTAACGCACCAAAGAATTTTCATTATACTATATTTAATCTATACCCTCAACTAATGTATAGAACAATAAAAAGAAAACTAGATTTTAAATGAAAGAAGAAGAGCTAGCAGACATGGCGGAAAACAAGATAACGATTGTCGTAGTAGCAATACTTCTCATAATCGTTGCTGCCATCATATACTCCGTATTAATCGTCGGGACGACCAGCTTTCCAATCGATATGTTGATAATCGTTTTGGGGGCAATTTTGGGGATAATCGGGGCGGTCTATTTTCTTGGGGCAGTGGTGGAAGAAGAGCACAATATCGTTCTCGGCGAAGGGGAACACGTAATATTACAAACCAAAGACACTGGAAAAAAGGCCTACATCAGCTTTCCTAAAGAAGAAGACGGAATCATAGGGGAAGACGCGCCCATAGAAGTTGACATTTATCTTACAACCCATGGATTCTTTTGCGAGCCGCCGGATACTGGCGTGAAACTAATATACATACCGCTTTTTCGGATAAGCCAGCTTCGAATCCAATCCAAACTCGGGAAAAAATACATTCGCTTAAAGTATTACTCGGACGAAGAACACCTAGATGAGGTACTGATATTTCTGGGAGACGAATCCGAGAAATGGTATAACACCACGATCAGTCTGATGCAGCCCGGATAAATGTCTTTTTTCCCCCTCTTGTCTCCCATTTAAATTCATGTAGTTCTTTATCCTCTATTTCTGAAAAAAATGAACAAGGACATGGAGAAGTACGCAAAAGGATTCACCCGCCGCCTCATCGAAAACGAAGACTTTCTGGTGGTAAGCCACCACGACGCAGACGGCATCACTGCGTGCGCGATAATGGTCGACGCTCTAAAAGGCAAAGGTAAGAACGTTGACTACTTTTGCACCAAGCAACTTGATTCAAGGTCTATGGCCGAGATCAGAAAAAGGAATCCAAAAACTATCGTCTTCACGGATTTCGGATCAGGTCATCTACACCTGATCCGCGAAGCTGAACTAGAGAACTACTACATAATAGACCACCACGAACCAGAGGAGAAAGGATTGGACTGCCAGTTCAACCCCCACGAGTTCGGCTACGACGGAGGATCAGACATTTCTGGAGCGGGAATGGCCTACATTGTCGCCAAATCGCTGGGGATAGAGGATAAAGTCGCAATCGCTGTCGTCGGAGCAGTGGGCGACATGCAGGACTCAAAAGGAAAATTTGAGTCCCTAAACCGAGAAATACTCGAGGATGCACAAAAACTGAAAAAGATCAAGGTTGAAAACGACATTAGGTTATTTGGACGTCAAAGCAGAACGCTCTCCCAGATGCTGGCATACGCCTCAGATCCTGTACTTCCAGGTTTATCAGGAAGCCAGACGGCAGCAAACCGATTCCTTGAAGATCTGGGGATTGGGACCAAGGACGCTAGAGGGGAATGGAGGAACTATATCGACCTCGACGGCGAAGAAAGAGAAAAGCTGACAACCGCCCTCTACATCTACCTTCTGGATCGAAACACGCCGGAATTCGTCATTCAAAGGATGATAGGAGAAGTCTACACCCTATTAGACGAAGAAGAAGGAACAGAACTAAGGGATGCAAGGGAGTTTTCCACTGTACTCAACGCCACAGGAAGACAGGAAAAATCCGAGCTCGGAGTCGAGGTATGTCTCGGGGACAGGGGAGTAATATGGGAAAAAGCTAAAAAAATGCTGGCCCAACACAGAAAGATGCTTAGAGAAGGTCTGGAGTTCCTGGAACAAAACGGTTCCAAGTCAATGGACAACCTCTACTACTTCGACGGAGAAGATAGTATCAACGAGAGAATAATAGGGATAGTGGCAGGTATGGCCTACGGAGCCCAGGTTATAGCGCCCGACAAACCTGTTCTTGCAATTGCAGTAGATTCAGAGGACAATACACAGTTGAAAATCTCTTCGAGAGCCAACTGGAACCTCGTAAACTCAGGGATACATCTAGGGATGGCAATGAGGGAGGTAAGCCGCGAACTCGGAGGCGAAGGAGGCGGACACGACATCGCAGCAGGCGCAAGAGTCCCCAAAGAAAACCTTGAAAAATTCCTAAAAGAAGTCGACAAAAAGTTCGCCGAACAGAGGAAAAAATAATTTATTTGGATTAGCCAAACGCGATCTCCCTTAATTTCTCGTGGCTTTCTTTGAGGGGGAGTATGTTGTTGAAGAGGTAGCATTTGACGCGACTGAAGTAGTCTTCGAAGAATTTTTCACGCAAATTCATTTTGGATTCACATTTATCGAGGAGGTGGGGGTTGGCGTATCCGTTATCTTTGAGATATCTAACGGCTTTTTTAGAAGATAATTCTGTGGTGATTTCCTTTATTTTTTCGTCTCTTGCGAGAAGTATCACCTTCCCCATCGAGGTGACGTTTCTAAAGCGGTTTAATCCGATGGCTGATTCGAGATCTGCGATGCCTCTCTTCTTGTTATCCAGGCTGGTTGCCGCAACGAGGTCTGCGTATTTTGTCCAGGTCTCTGCGATGTCGTCTCTGATGTAAAAGTTTTTTTCTGTGCCATATGCGAGGGCTTCGTCTCCGACGAGTTGGACGAAGTACCAGTCGTCTGAGACCACCCGCGTCTTTTCTGCGAGAAGCAGTCCCCAGCTGTGGGTTGTTTTTCCTGTGCCAGAGGGGCCGATTATCGTCACCCCAACCCCGGCAACATCCACGCAGCTTCCGTGAACCGAGTGCCAGCCGTGTGTGTCCTCCAAAATGTCGCCTGCCACCGCAAGCGCGATAGACTTCACCCAGCCGTAGTAGTCGCAGTTGATGAGAAAAGCGTTTCTTGAGGTAGGATCATAGTAGACTTTGAATCCGTCAACAGATTTATTTTTTACGGAGAAGACTCGGCCGTGGCTTCTAACGTCCTCGCTCATCGAATAAAAATTCTCGCACCAAGAAGTAAAATATTCCTTGTCGTCTGTGACCAATTTGATGCAGGTGCCCTGAAGATTCGCCTTACTGTCCCAAAGACGCGCACCTGAGGAATAAAACTTACTACGCAACTCATTTGCGCGTGTTAAGTCGATCAACTCGATATCATATTTTGCCATGGTTTCCCTGAGATATTATGAGAGAGGCCTCTTTAAAAGGAGGGCATCTTTCTCCAAGCTCAGAAACGTATTTATAACATCTACAGATATGATAATCTAAACAGGATGAATAAATTTTTAATAATAGTCATAATTTCGGCGATTATTTTTCTTTGCGGTTGTATTGAACAAACTCCAAAGGAGGTTTTTATCAAAACAGACAAGTTAGAGTATGGCAGAGGGGAAGAAGTCATAGTTACCTTACATAATGGCTTATCAAAATCCATTGTCATTCAGAATATTAATCAAATATATGGAAATAACGCCCGATTAGAGAACAAATCAAACAAACAGTGGGAAAAACAAGAGCTAGTTATGCTGCATACTATTCTCCCTATAAAAGAATTAATGCCGGGAGACAATCAAGAGTACCTCTGGGATCAGAAAATCTTAGACGAACATGGCAAGATTGCGAGTGCAGATGTGGGGAGGTACAGGATTATGGTTTCTTATGCTGACGATCAGCTTTCGGCTTTTGAACGAAGAGAAGTTTTTTCAAATGAATTTGAATTAAAAGTATTGTGAAATGATTTGACCGTGATCCTATAAATTAAGAAATAAATAACCTCGGGCTAAAGCCCGATGTTTTTATGCCGAACAGCCGAATGCTACGACCTTCACGCTAGGATTTCCGCGGGAAATCCTGCGCGCAACGAGACCTTCGGTCTCGTTAGCGTCCGTGGGCTAAAGCTCACGGTACGGCAGAATGCTCTGCATTCTGAGTACGCGAAGAGCGAAGCTCTTCGCCGTATTCGGCTGTTCGTAGCATAAGCGTATTTTTGTGTCTATCCTTCCTAATCATTCTTACCAAAATGGTTCCTCAAGCACAACATGAGCCTCCAGATGGCAGAATACCACATCAAAGACAAGGGCCTCCTATCCCTCAGGGAGATAGACCTATTGAATTCAGCCTAGTAAAGCCCACGTTAGCTGTTTTAGAGTCTCTATTTGAAGAACCAGAAAAAGATAGATCAAGATTAATATCGGGCAAATTCGATGACTACCATCGATTTTTCAAGGCTGTCATGAAAAAGCCAGAAGGTGGTTTTCAAGAAGCAGGTGAACCAGAAGATATTGTCAAGTTGCGACGAGAAACTGCTAAAAGATTCACTCAAATACTTAATGGTGATCTAAGGGAGGTTGTTAATCCAAAGGAGTTGCCAAAGGTCTATGAAGGAATAAGGGAGATGGGTGAATTAGGCCTCGATCACGGAAACACCGGAGGCGATGAAGAAGTAAGTAGGATCATAGGTGAGGGATTAGCAGCCTTAGCTAGTCCGATGACCTCCGAATACGATGACGCCAAACTTCGAACACAGACTTATGTTGACCTATTTAAAATCGGTATGAGCACATCAGATTCTGAAACCAGACAGATAGCGGTGAAATCTGTTAGAAAACTTCTCAGAGGACCCTATGTTCCAAAAAACTTAAGAGAGGTAGATAAGGAAGAAGCTATGGGAAGAGGGATAGGAAAATCAATCAGAGAAACTGTGGGAAAGGTTGTTCGTTCTCTTAAAGGAATCCAGCCAACTGATCCCCAGATCCAAGCCCTCCGTGAAGTCTTTTCCGAAAGCATAAGTCATCCAGACCCGTCTGTCAAGGAAATAGCGGGAGAAAATCTTAAGGAGCTCGCCAGATTCGCCTATTCAGATACGCGTTTCCCGGAACTTTACCTGGAGTTGTTTAGGAAAACCCTCGAGCCCGAGCACAAATTCAGTCTTGCAACGACCTGCGATAACATGGACGTCATGAAGGATTTCATTACAGGCATAGTCGGAACGCTTAGGGGGGATATTGCGGTTATAAGAAGCCAGGATAATCCCAACAGATGGAATGTTTCAGGGCAAGATGAGAGTGGAAGAGCCAGAAATCTTGTATTGCAATATAATCCTGAGGAGGACTCACTCAGTATCCTAAGATATCGTTTAAAGAAGAAAGAGGAAAAAAGAAGAAAAAGGAAGCTGTTAAGTTTCAGAAAAAAAGGGGAAGAAACAACAGAGACAGCAGACGAATATGAATTAGAACCGCTTTCGTTCAACCGTAAATTGACCGCGATACGTGACTCAGAGGACCCCCGAACAAAAACCAGCATCCCGGAAAAAATCAATGTGTATGAATACCCCAACGTGAGAGCCGAAACCCAAACAGCTGAAAGCCTAAGGTTTCTCACAGTAAGAAAAACAGAAGAAGAACTAGATGCCGCTCACATAAAATCCATAAAAACCATTCAACCAAAAACTCATAACATCCCATATGACCAATTCATCGAAGCATTCCTGATCGGAATAAGACACCCAAATCCAGAAGTCAGAAGAATCACAAAAGACGCCCTCAAGGCTCTAGGTGTAAAAGATGTGGGAAGCGAAGATCCAATAGCTCATGCAAGAGCATTGGAAAGATTAAGAAGAGAGATAGTGGGAATGGATAACAGTAGCTAAAGAAGTATCTCCTTCAACTTCAACGCGTCTTCTTCTAGATTTGGGCTTTCGCTTATGAATGTGATGTCTATTTTTTTCCTTTGAGTTTTTTTAGGAAATCTGAAGGTTTCATAATCTTTGTTATCCCATATGTTTTTAATTTTAGGAGGTCTTTGTCTCCTGTGGCGATGTAGTGGGCCTTTGTATCGGCGGCTGCTTCAAGGAATTTGTTGTCTTTTGGATCTCTGCAGATGCGGATCTTTGTTTTCGGTTTGGTAAAGATTGTTTGAGTAGAGAGGAGTTCAATCCACTCGAAGATGTCATCTTCAGGCATCTTGAATTCCTCAAAAATCCGTACAATCTCCTCGATGATTGGTTCAGAGGTGACAAGTTCAATTCTTCCATTATTCCAGAATTCAAGAAGTTCGAGAGGTTTTCCTCCGAAGAAAATGGCCGAAATAAAAACGTTAGTGTCGACGACGACCTTCATATCTTTACCCGTGCTCTACGGATCGCTTTCTTTATGTCGATGGGTTTGATTTTTCGGTTTTTTGCGAAAATTTTTGCTTTTCCAACCATTTCCCCGAAGGTGTTCGTTTTAGGAATAGATATCTTTTGGAGGACGACATTTTTTCCTTTCTCTGCTACGATGAGGGGGGTTCCTTCTTTTAATCCCAGGTCCCTTCGAATCTTTTGGGGAATTACGACTTGGCCCCGGGAAGACATTTTCGTTATGTTGACATTCATCTTGGTTCCTCAATAAGATTTTCTTATTATAAGAATATAAGAAAAAGATGTATAAAAAGATAGCACTAACAAAGCATCTCCTTCAGTTTCACTGCGTCTTCTTCGAGGTTTGGGCTTTCACTTATGAATGTGATGTCTATCTTTTTTCCTTTGAGTGCTTTTGCGAGTAGTGTGTAGTCTGGTTGCTGGGTGTCTAATGTGAGGTGTTTTTTTTCGCCTCCGTCGCTGAATTCGATGCATGCGAAGTGGGCGTGAATTCTTTTTTTGGGAAAGGCTTTTGATACTTTTTCGATGGGCTCCCAGAAGGCTTCGGGTGAGGTGAGGACGCCACCTTGCCTTGCGTGGAGGTGGGCAAAATCTAGAACAGGCATGCACCCCTCGACTTCCTGACATAAAGGTATAAGCTCGTCGAGTCCTCCGAACTGCTTGACTTTTCCTGTTACTTCAGGACCCAATAGGATTTCGATTCCTTCGTTTTTCATATCTTTTCTTATTGCGACAAGTGACTCTTTGACCAATTCGTAGGTGTCAGCAGGTGTTCTTCCCATGTAAAAACCAGGGTGAAACACTACGATCCTTGCTCCAAGAGCTGCCCCGACTCGGGCGCTGTCCAAGATTCGCTTTCGCGAAGCATGGATCTTTGGTTTTTCCGGGCTTGCGAGATTGATGAAGTAAGGGGCGTGAACTGACAGAGCTATGTCGAGTTCTTCGGCCACTTTTCGAACTTCCTCGGCTTTTTCTACACTCAAGTTGACTCCGCGTACGAATTCAACCTCCATTGCAGATAGGCCAAGTTCCTTAATACATCTGACACCCGCTGCCCTTGTGCGTTCATCGCATGAGATGGGCACTCCGCCTGTTCCAAATCGAAAAGACATCGCGAGTTATTTATTCCGTGACAGTTAAATATCGTTGTATGTCTGATCTCTACTTGAAAATTGACAGCCGGGAAGGTGCCCTGATAAAAGAGAAACTCATCAAACTCGGCATCTTCGACCGGCTAAGAAAGATTCAGAGACCAAAGGAAGGAGTCCTTATAATACCCATCACAAGACCGATTACAATAGAAAACACAGAAGTAATCAGCGCACCCGGGGAATCAATCACACCAAAACCTAAAAGCCACAGAGAGGCGTTGGAGGGCAAGCTGTCAGATGATGAGGCAGGATTGGTGCCGAAGTCATACGATCTTATAGGCGACATCGCGATCGTTGAGATCCCAGAGGGGCTTGAAGAAAAGAAGAAGGAAATCGGACAATCTTTTTTGGACACTTTTCCGAACATAAAAGTTGTGGCTGCCAAGACCGCGCCCGTCGGCTCAGAGTACCGAACAAGGGGTGTGAAAGTTATCGCAGGTGAAAATAGGCTGGATACTGTTCATAGAGAATACGGATGCCGCTACCGACTCGACGTGTCGAAGGCCTATTTTTCCCCCCGGCTTGGTACCGAGCGTATGAGGGTGGCAAAGCAAGTAAAGAAAGGTGAGAGGATTCTCGTCTTGTTTGCGGGAATCGGTCCCTATGCAATCTTGATAGCTAAGATGGCTAAACCCTCTGAAGTTGTTGCAGTAGAGCTCAATCCTGACGCAGTAGAGTATCTGAGACAAAACATTGGACTAAACCACGTCGATGTGAAGGCTATTGAAGGGGATGCCCGGATTGTCACATCCGAGCTTGGATTATTCGATCGTATCCTGATGCCTCTGCCAAAGGATGCCGGCTCATTTCTTGAATCAGTGCTTTCAGCCGTGAAGCCGGGGGGATTCGTCCACTACTATGATTTCTCGAGTTCCACGGAAGAATCAAAGAAGAAAGTAGCCGAATTCACAAAACAAATAGGATACGAAATAAAAATTCATAGTGCAGTCGAATGCGGGAGCTATTCGCCTGTTTTGTCGCGAATATGTGTTGATTTTCAGGTTTTGAAAAGAGAAGATTAGATTATTCGCCCTCTGAGATCATAGTAGGTAACTTCAGTTATCTCCACACCTACTTCTTCTCCTAGGAGGTTCCTCTTAGATTTTATTATTATGGGTTTATAGGATTTGTTTCTTGCGCAAAGATCTTTCTTATACTCAGATACAAGGGCTGTGCCTTTCCAGCCAATCCATCGTCGATTTCTGTTTTTACCGATCCCCTTAAAGACTTCATTCATTATCCTTGAACGGGCTTTGGTGATCCTTCCGGCGAGAGGTTTCAGCTCCATTGCAGCCGTGTGAGGCCTCGCCCAGAACCTGCTTATGTTTAGAATGTCAGGCTGGATTTCCTTGATTACCTGAACCGTCTCCTGGAATTCTTCCTCGGACTCAGTAGGGTAGCCGACTATTACGTCAGTCGAAATTGAGAATTTCTCGTTTTTCCTGAATTCCCCCACAATATCATTGAAATCCTCTACCGAGTACTCCCTGCCCATTTCCCTTAAAATTTTATTGCATCCAGATTGGAGGGGAAGATGAAGGAAATTGTATACTTTTTCGCTTTGAAAGGATTCAACCAACTCATCGAGGAAACCCAAGACGTGGTTTGGATTCATCATCCCGACCCTGACTCTAAAATCCCCCCTTAGAGATGATACCTCGTTTATGAGTTCAGGCAGATTCGAATCAATATCTAGGCCGTAACACCCAGTATCTTGAGCCGTCAGCCACACCTCCTTGATTCCTGCCTGGATTCCTTTTTTAATTTGTGTGAGGATCTCATCACAACTTCTTGATTTCAAATCTCCCCGCGCCTTTTTAGTGATGCAATAAGAACAGGATCCAAGGCATCCTTGCGATATGGGAACAATCTCGACGACTGGATTGATTCGAAAGGATTGTTGTTTATCTACCGAGGAGTGGAGTTGAATGTTAACATAAGGCTTTCCAGTCAGGACTGATGAAACCGCCTTAGTAACATCTTCGCCGTTGATTCCAACAAATCCAAATCCAGAAAACTCTTCGACGATCTCTGGTTGTGCAGAAGGCAAGCAACCTGCGACTATGACGTTCTTTCCCGCAGCCTCTAACTCCCTCAGCCTCCTAATAATCTTCTTCTCAGTTGGCCCCTTGACTGTGCAGGTGTTGACGACGATAACATCTCCATCATCTCCAACATCATACCCAGCTGCCAACAACTCAGAAGTGATCTTTTCGCTGTCCGCCTGATTAACAGCGCATCCATATGTTTCGATAGATATTTTCACCATATGAAGTAACCCCAACTCAATTGCAATTTTTTTTCTTAGTCGAAAATCCAATGACAGAATAGGGTGAACAGTGGCGCATGATAGCGGTATATAGTCCTCCAAAGGCTAGAACAGCAAACACCCAGTCCCATGGATAGGATACGAGATCCATAGCCAAGATAATGATAGACAATACCCCCACAAGCGTTCGAAGCATCAAATCAAAGCCTCCAACGTTTTCAGCCCACAACAATTCCGAGATCTTCATTTTTTGTATATTATTGTTTTTCCTTTCCCTCCTCCTCTTTTTTGCATTTGTCTATGAATGTTTTGGTGACCGATTTCTTTGGTCCAATGTATCTTACGAATTTGCTTTTTGGTTTGCCTTTCACCCATTTGGTCTTGTAGAGATAGAGATACTCTCTTCCTTTGAGTTTTTTATTCATCACCCACATAAGGAGATATTTATCCATGTAGTACCTATAAATCAAACAAGATGGTTGAGTTATTTAAGGGGGATATACTTCTAAGTAAGAAGGCTCAGACAGTCCTTCCATTGTACGCCCCCCCTAATCGAACCGAAGAGATCAATGGTTGGAAACAGAGATTAGGGAGATTTCTAGTAAAACAGGGTAGACCTCTTAAACCAGATGAGGAAAAAATAGCAGATGTGACAAGATACGTATTGCTTCAATGTAGGATTCATCCAGAGAAAGAGCCCTCCCTGGTGCTTAGAGAAGTAATAGACAAAGTCAAATCCTACCAACTCCATCCATCTGGTATCTCATCTGATAACACTGAATCAGCCATCAAGTCAATTGCAGAAGTTTTGGTGGAAGGAGAAGATAAGGCTCAGAAACTCTCAGATCTAATGATTGAAAAACTGAGCGTGGGACGAAACCGTTTAGGACTGAGAGAAAACTTTTTAAAGCTGCTCGAAAATCCCGGGGATAATGCAACAAGGTTTTTGAAGGACATGCGAATCACAGATTTTCAAAATTTAGTAAAACTTCTCGAAGTGATAAAGGATGCGACACCAGGTCAAGTTAAAGAGCAATATAAACCATTGGTTCACGACTTAAACTCCGTCTATTTCCCAAGGTTAGATCACGGAGACGATCGAAAGCTCAGCGGATTCCTCGAGAGCATTAAAACACAACCTAGAAGAAGTTAAAATCCAATCCCTTCTTATCTTTTCAGCACCTAATAATTCCCTGGCGGGATGATGATGCGAACAACCTCTGATCTGTGATGAGTGATGGGCGAACTGACTGCCAGATAAGAATACAGTTTATGCGTAGGTATCGACGTTATCGCCTTTTCCGTCTTCTTTGGGCCCTTTCCTCGGTTTTTTTGGAGGATTTCTCCCATTATCTTGGGTTGTTTCCCCACCATCTGATCTTGTTTTGGTGATTTCTCTTAGTGGAGGAACAGGAGGTATGCCTAAAATTCTTCTACTAACAGACCTCACAACCATATTGTGAAATAGGAGCTTGGAATAGATAAATTGCTTTTATTTTCTTCGTACCTAAAGTTGTTGACAATGGCGAAATCAGACATCTCCCATGACATTGCTCGATCCATTGAGCATATTGGTGAAACAAACAAGCTCCGAAAGATGTTTTGGCGCATGGACGAAAAAGTCCTAAAGCTAAAGTATGGTATTCAGCAGGGAGACGACTGCGTCGTCATCGGAAAGACCGTCATAAACATGGAGGGGCCTTATCCAGTGAAGACCGGAAGAAAGACCGGCCTTATACACACCTGCAGCGACGTGGTCGTGATGGGTGGCAGGCCACTTTACGCTTTTGATTCGATGCAGGTGGATTCAATCTCTGAGTCAGAGGAGATATCAAGGGACCTGAAAAAGCAAAGCGACGGACTGAAAGTCCCCATAGTCGGCGGGAACATGCAGATGGAAGCGGGATTGAAGCCTTGCATTTCGTTTACTGTGGTCGGCGAACTCGTTGGAAAACCGATCCCAGACTCAGATTGCCGATCAGATGACAGATTACTGATGTTAGGACAGATACTTGACGGAGACATCGGGGAAAGAGTATATCGGGCCAACGTTAAATTTGAAACATTCCTAGAGCTTGTAAAAAAGAAAATCGAAATCCATGCAGCAAAGGACGCTTCAAGGGGCGGCTGGTTCGGGAACCTCACAGAGATGCTTGTTAAGTCAAAAAAAGGTGCGGTTGTGACATCAATCCCCTATCCCAGACTCAGCCGCTACATGGGATCCTATATTTTGTCAGTTCCTAAAAGAGAAATCCCAAAGATAGTCGATATAGCAGCAAAACATCGATGCCCGGTCGTTGAGATGGGAAACGTCAAAGATGAGCTCAACATCAAGCTAGGGGGCAAGGTCGTTGTGACAAAGAAAAAAATGAACGACCTAATCAGAAAAACTCCATACAGGAAGGCAAAGGAGTAATAATTCTACTCCTTCTTATTTTCTTCTCCTTCACAAGTTTCTCCTTGAGGAGTTGTATCATCTTTTTTCTTGTCTTCATTATTTTCCCCGATTTTATCCTTCAACTTCTCACCCACATAGACCATAGCTCCTCCGAGGATCCCGTAAGCTATCACTTGCCATATCCAAGTGTAGTCGGGTGAGGAATCATAGAGGGTTGTGTGGGTGCTGTAGATGAATAAGAAAATCGTTCCCACAATGATTAATCCAGCAGGTGGAAGGAATATTCTTGGGATGATGGATTTTGTGTTTTTCTCTTTTCTTCTTTTGAGATCGCTCCAATACAAAGCTGTCCCTCCGACGCAGGCATACAAGAGGAACTCGATTAGCCAGGCGAATTCGAAGACCTGAACATATCTACTTGCATATAAGATGTAGTGGATCCCTCCAATGTAGGCTACAACCGCAAGAAAGGACAATACTATCCCGGTGGGCATCAGGACTTTTCTTAGATAAGATTCCTTTGCACCTTCATTAAGGCGGATTTTATCTGAGTGAGTCAACGCAGCCACGCCAATTCCTCCAAAGAGGATCGTCTCGATGATCCAAGCAAATGATGCCCTATATGTTTCAGCTGTGACTGAACTCATCGAGTAAAGCATCGTGTGGACACCGTATGCGAATGAAAAGAACACTGCATAGAGAAGAATCGTGCCAAGAGGCATGAATGCGATAGGATAGATTGACTTTACTCCTTTTTCGAGTTTTCTTGTTTTCTCCCCCCAAAAGATTCCAGCTATCCCAAAGACGCTGAACATGACAATCTCAATAATCCATCCAAACTGTTGGCCGAATGTGGGTTGGCGATAAGTTTCTCCACTGACGAATGTGAGAAAGTCGTGGACTCCAAAGATAAAGATGAAGAGGCTGCATAGAAGGAATACTGTCCCTGAAACCGCTATGAGTAATCCAATCATTGAATCAATTCTTTTTGATAGCTCAAAGACAGACCAGACAAGTATCACAATAGAGGACACGACAACGAAGAAGCTCCAGGCACCAAAGTCAAACGCCTTATAGACATGGTATTTTTGTTCGTATTGAGGACGATAGGGTTTGTATTCACGCTCTGGTGCCCTGTGAATCGTATAACTATCCCCTACGTATTCTATCGAAGCGCTTGTCTGCTCGATCTTATCCAAGGTATAGGTGGGATCTACGGTCTGAATCCCCATCTGCCACACCATGATTGTCATCAACATTACGACTGAAAACACAGAAATCAATGCTGCATAGATATTTTTAGCCATTTATCATCACCTAAATTTGTAGTAAAAGGATACCCGTTGGCAGTGGCAATAAAAAGGGAGGTTTTGTTTCGGATTTCGCCGAAACAAATATTTTAATGTCTGTTTAAACCAGTTCTGCGTTTTTCTCAAGCAGACTCAATTCTTTCTCAGAGAAAGTTATGGGATTAAGTGAGATTATCAGTCTGCCTTTCGAGACAGCTATGACGTCTTTTAGTCGGTCGATCAGCTGAAGAACAAGATTGAAACTGGCGGTTTGGGAGAGATATTCCACGCCATCGAAGAAGATCACTGTCTGACCCTCGTTTTTTGTTATGAATTCCTGTATCTTATGGGCGATTTCTTCCAGGCTCGGGGCTATGCTTTGCTCTGATTTCACCTCTGTGAGCCATAAGATGGGGACTGTCATCGGCAGATATTTTTCTCTTATTTCCTGGGGATTCGAGCGGGTGATGCAAAGCCCCTTCATGTTTCTGTCAATGAGGTCGGCAAACAATTTGAAGCTTCTTTGTTTTTTCTCTTCTTCCACTATGTAGGTTGTGCCCGCCTTGATTTCTTTTGTCTTGGTTTTTTGGATTACTTTCCCATGTGTGGGTGTGACTAGATGAATGACTGTTTTTCCCTCTTCTCGCATCTCTAAGAGCGCATCGGAGAAAACGTATATGAATGCTGCTCCAAGAAGAAGGATCCAGGGAAAGATGTGGAAAACTACTGTGATGTCTTCTGAATAGAGAATGATGATGGTGATGAAAAAGTAGATTGCAGTTAGAAAATAGATCATGTACAAGAGTAGATTCCATTTAGACTTTAGCTCCTGGCTTAGGACTGTCATCAACCGATTGACCTTAAAGTAGCAGATGCACATCACGATTGTTGCAAGGACCGACACCACCTTGATGAATACTAAGCTATATGGCATGTAGTTTTATTGGTTTGCAGTTATAAAATTAGCGTTTTGATTCGATCTTACTCTGATGGTATCATTTTTGCTTTATTGGGTTTTGTATTTCCTAGATCTGTGACAAATTGCTTATATTTGTAATCTTTTAAATTTAATGATTACAAAAATTATTTTATCGTTCTTTTCTGTGTTTATTAAGAGAAAAAAACATGAAACAAAAGAACATCAACAAAAAAAATGAAAAAAACAATCATACTATCCATCCTCCCCATCATCCTAATCGCCTCCTGGGCAATAGGTCAATCAACAATAACACCAAATGAATACACGACCTCAACCAACTCAATTTCAACAACCTACAAAGAGATCAAATACGAGGCATTTGTGACCAAAGGAGAAACCGAACCATACAGTGGATGCCGAGCCAGACAAATCGACTATCCAAAAGGCAGTAAGACACTTCAATGCCCGGATCAAAGCAGCGCCCCAGCAACAATCAACATAAAAGTCAAAAACATAGACCAAGAAACAAAAACATACACCCTCAATATAAAGGTTGAGGGAAAAACGCCTTTCAACCTTAAAGGACTTGACACCATAAAAGTAGACCTGGATAAAAAAACTTATACGCTACAATCCAGCGAAAAACCGATCAAACCTGGTCAAGAGATTAATGCGTCCCTCCAGATACTACCCAAAGGATCAGTGGTGATAGAAGCGGGAACTCTTGGACCCCAGTTGTTGATGGAATTCGGTAGCGAGGATCAAGAAGTGGAAATCACAGCTTTCAGCACAATCCAAAATAAGGTAACACCGCCAAAAAAGCAGGTTGAAAACTCCAAGAGTATTTGGAAAGACACGCTCCTAATCTACCTGGGGGGGATAATCATCGGCTCCATCACCCTGTATTTCGCATACAAGATAACCTCAAAAAAGAAAATATAGACTTACTTTATATTTCATAACTGCATTATTTGTTTCAGGATGGTATTGAGAAACTGCGGAAGATGCGGAAAACCCCTATACGGAAACGAACAAATCTGTGAAGGGTGCCAAAAGGCCCTGACAAGAAAAACCGAAAAAGAGCAGCGAAGATACGAGCAAAAAGAAAAACTAGATGAAAAATTCAAAGGATCAGACCGCGGTAGGGATAAAAAAGACGACTTCTTCTGGGTAGAAGACGACGAATACGGCAGAGACGCCCAAACAGTATGGGTAGACGACCGATTCTCAGGAAAAAAGAAGAAACCCAAAAAACGATAATATATCCTAAACCATTTTCGCTAACCTGCCCCACTAAACCTATTTTTATGAACTGCCTTCCCAAGGATTACCTAAGGTAGGTTCAATGTCTCTTCGCAGAATAAATAGAAAAAACAGGATAAAACCAGCGGTCTCAGAAATAAATCTGGGAGATCAAGAAGGCGGAAAGTTAATGGATTTTCCTGAATCAGCCATCGATCGAATGCGAAGAAGAGTAATATATCGATCTAAGAAGACCAAGGGAGCAGGCTGGAGTCATCTGAATCAAGACACACAAGAAACTGACAATCCCTCTAATGCAGAATTAACATTATTATCCCTGGAAAGACAAGCGATTTCATCCGGAGACTACGAGAAAGCAGTCCAGATAAGTATAAAATTAGTTAAACGGGATCCTGGAAGGCACGCCCACAGAACGAGACTTGCAAATTCATATCTTCTTAATGGTGAGCTAGAAAAGGCTTCAACCCAAATAGATCATGTTCTAAGAAGACGAAAGGATCTCAGGCAAAAATATCCTTTTTTGGTGCAAAATGGACTGTGTGTGGCTTCGGCCATCTTCGTGGCCAAAGCAGAACATGAAAAAGATCAAGGGAACAAAGAAGATTATCTCTGTCAAGCACTCAGATACGCAAATGAGGCATTGGATATTTCGAGTCTGAATCCTACTGCAAAATTTTCCCGGGGAAACGCATATTTATCAATGGGAAAGCTGAGAGAAGCAAAAATCGATTTCATGAGCGCGATAAATACAAGTGAAACCCCGGATGGAGTAAAAAGAGTGGATCGCAAATGGAGACTGGATTCTACATTAGGGTTGGCGAAAGTTGCCGTAAGAGAAGGGGATATGATTGAACTAGAGGTAAGAATGTCCGAGGCTTCAATACAGGAGGGGGGTTCCCAAGTATATGAAATCATGGAGAGAGACATGTCAGACCTTGAGGGTAGGGCGGATGGCCTGAGTGTGGACTCGTTTGTTATGATGGGATTAATCCGTAAAAGGAACGGCGGGCCCTTTCATGATATGAGGAAATCAGAAAACTGTTTCATCCAGGCACTACTAATCAATCCGAAAAGATTAGATGCTAGGATACCCTTGATCGAGCAGTACACTGACGAGGGGAAATTCAATGAGGCCCGAGCACATATTGAAGAAGCTAGAGCACATATCGAGGAGGAAAAGGATCATGCGAAAACAAAAGATGAAAAAGCTCACATAAAAAGGTTAGCCGCAGCGATTAGAAAAAAGGAGAGTTATGATTTAACTTCTGAATTGAGTCCGGAAGTACTTTTTTTAAAGCCAAAGGGAAAAGTTTCACCTTAGGCCATGAAAATATTTGATGTCATACACGGCTACCAACCTTTTGCCAGAGACCTGATGTCTCCCTGGGTGAAATCCAACTTAGACGACGTCTTTCTTCCAACGTCAGCCGCCATGGCTGATGGCCTAATCAGACGAAACGTACAGCTTCAGGGCTGGACGATAAATGAATGGCTTAATGCATCACCCACCATCCGTCGAAAGGCTCAAGATGTACTGAATCTGCTTTTTAGGGCCAAAGAAAGCGATAATATTGAGTTAGGTTTTTCGGCGTACAGCCACGCCTTCTTACCCCTATTATCAGAGGAACTGATGTATGCCCAGATGAGGGCTGACCGAGAGGTCATTGAAGAATACTTGGGTCCTCCTAGCTTCTTTTGGAGCCCGGAAGCAGCCTACAACCAGAGACTCCTTGAGGTGTTATCTCTAAGGTTCCCGAACACAATAGCAGTTCTTCCGACAGGGTGCCTGAACAATCCAAGCTCTGATTTCGGTCTCCTAAAAACAAATACAATTTCCAACCAAAGGGTTGCGGTCGGCTCCACCCTCCTAAAAGATTTCCTCATGAACGGTTCAGTTTACCATAGACCAGTTTATGCGCCGAAAAAACTGGATTGGACAAAGGCGGCGAATTCGATGCGTGAGGCTTCAGCGTTGCTTCACACGATAGACTGCGTCGACAAAAACGAGAAAGACTTCCACGTCGTCATCAGGGACTGGGAGAACGGCGAAAGCAGGGACGCCCTTGTCTCAATCGGAAAAAGAAAGGAGATAGGTGCATTTCTTGAGATGAAAGATAAGATAGATTTTAAATTATTGTCTGAAGTTAAATACGTTCGACACATTGGAGATTTGAGTAACTGTCAAAGCTCATGTTGGGAACCTTTAGCGACCGAAAAGAACCCTTTCCCCTACTGGACACCAAAATATGTTAGGGGGGCAAAAAGAGATGTCAGGGAAAGCTGGTTGGCCCTCATCAACCTTTACGACGAAGTCTTTAGAAAGATTATCTTTGGAGGAGAGGATTGGAGAAAGGAATCCTTAAACAAGAGACTTAGCCAAGTGGATGAGGCTTTGAACCAGAAAGAGTTTTTTAAAATGTTTATTGAGACCAGCCCCACCCTGCTTTCCTGCCTTCCCTGGCACTGTTTTGCCAGAGACGAATGGGAGCGATTCCCGGGTTTCCCCATCAAACTGACCGAACGTCTCCTCAAACCTCTGACAAATAAGCTCATCTCCTATGGGAAAAAGGAAGCAGGTTTGAAGCTCACATCTGAAGAAAGGAAATTGCATTCTGAGGCAAAAAAACTAATCAGCGCAATTAAAAGGCTTCCATTCCATAATCCGTAAAAAAGATGACAACAGCGCTCTTCATAGGAAGGTTTCAACCGTTTCACCTCGGGCACCTCAAGGTCTTGGAGTGGGCAGCCGACCGAAACGATAAACTATTGGTAGGGATTGGTTCAAGCCAAGAGCAGGGAACCGAAAAGAATCCCTTTAGTTTTGAGCAACGAAAACAGATGATCGAAACCTCAATGAAGATTGACCAAAGCAAATACGAAATCTACCCAGTCCCAGACATCAATGATCCACCTAACTGGGTTAAACATGTCAAAGACCTCCTCCCGCACTTCGATGTCGTATACACAAACAGCGACCTCGAACGAGAACTATTCAAAAAAGCCAAATACGCAGTCGTCGTCCCACCATACTTCGCAAGAAAAAAATACAAGGCAACGGACATCAGAAGATCAATCAAGGAAAATGGGAATTGGAGACAACTCGTACCAGAAGGGACGAGAAAAGTGATAGAGGAAGTAGGAGGGGAAGAGAAGATAAAGGAGCTAAGTTAATCCTTTTTCCCAAACTGTTTATCCCAATTAGCTTGAACTTTCACATCTCCCTTGCTTTCTGTATAGAATCCTTCCAATTGTCTAACATGCTCTCCCATCGCTAGGCCTAATGCATCAATGATTAGATCATGACGTGACCGCATTCTGGGAATCTCTCCCCCTTCACCATGAAATTCTGCTAAATCCATCATTGAAAGAGGCAGCTCCCTTTCGAGTTTTCCTGTACTTATGAAATCCTTTGAATCTAGCTCGCCCTTCCTTTGATACATTTCTCCGATTTTCTTGTTTGTTTCGGCCTTGCATTGATTTAAGAGAGCTACACCAATTGGTGTTGCGAGGAATGAAGCTCTGACTTTCGCCATTCGTCTCTCAATACCTCTTAAATTCACCGATCCTTCAGCCGAAAGCCTATCTTGACGCTTTGCTTTCATAAGTTTTCTTGCATCCCTCTCTAGATTAGAGTATTCACCGGTTTGTGGGAAGAGCATCTCCAGCTCATGCGAGTCGGGCTTGTATATCTTGTGTACTGTTTCCTTTGCTTTGTCAAATATTTCTCTGGCTTCCTTTTGACTATGTTTATATTCAGACTTTTGAAGGTTAGGAAAATGTGTATCTTTTGAGGCAAGGACTTCATAAAGGATCACCAACATCTGATCATGTTGCCTCCTCCTCAGAACCTTGGCATCCTTTCGCATCTGTACTTTATCTTCTTCTTTAATTCTTTTACCCGAGATCGCCATCTCAATTTCAGCGGCTTGAGTTCTCATTTCTGTAAAACCAAGTCCCATTCCAGTCTTTTTAAGTTTTCTCCCCCGGCGAGTTGTGATGTAGAAATTTATTTGAGTTGGATTTTTCGTTCTAGTTCTCTTATCTCCGAGGTCGGGGATTGCGTGAATTTTATCGCCTTTTAAAACCGAATTCCTATCTGTTTCTTCTCCCCTAAATATCTTCAGATTATTCTCCCCCTTATCATATCTAAAAATCCAAGTCCCCCCTGAAGATGTCGTAGCAGTCCATTTTTGAGATTCCCCATCTTCGAGATACTTTATGTTATCTCCCTCAAAATCTCCATCCCAGTCTATTCCGCTTTTTCTCATAATTTTTGTTAGACTCTCAGCCATATCTATACTAACAGATCCCAAACTTGAGACATATGAAGGCTTTGTTATGTCTTTCTCCTCGTACTTTTCCTTTCTAGTTTTCTTCTTACCACGTACAACTGCATTCGGCCCCTTATCTGTTGTGAACAATTTTAGATCGGCCTTTTTTTGTCTTCCACGATTCTTTCTCTGAACCTTTAAACGGGTCTTCTTTTGTTTATGAAGTTCCCTGTCCAGCTCACTTCTAAAGCTATCTCGACTCTCAAGAGCATACACAACAAGACGTTCACCTTTAACCTTGCCTTTAAATTGGAGGTAAGGGTATAACCGGTTCTTCTCTTTCTCGTCAGAATACTCGCTAACTCCTTTATATATCTTCACATCTCCTGATTTTTCATCGTATTTTAACGTAAGCGCGAGGTCTTCTCCCTGTTCGATTGTCCATTTATTCTCACGATAGCCTTTTTTTAGCTGTGGGAGTCCATAAAGATGAATTCCGAGCTTTTTCAAACCCGCGGTCAATCTGTCGTTGTAGAGTCTTCTAGTTGTTTCTCTCATATGCTCAAGTTTAGGAGTATCTGGAGCTCCAGGTTTTCTTTCTAACTCCTTGGACGGGATTATCTCAAAGAGTTGGATCAACTTTTGTGTAGATCTCCTGCCTCTAGGTCGTCTTTCAGAAGAAAATGCAGAGGAGATATCTAGTTCGACTTTCGAAATAGCATCTGTTCTCCATCCCTCCCCAGAAATCGGGGGTAACTCTGTGATTATCGTTTCTTTTTTACTTTCAAAAGGACCTGGTAGATCAGGTCCGTGCCTTTCCTTTAGGGCGTCATCAACTTGAGTGCGTATTTCTTGTTTTGTTCGAGAATTAATCCTTCTGGCAGTATTTCTAATCTTTACACGCTGACCCATATTTTCTATTGGGAAAAACTAACTTAAGAAAGGTGTTTTTTCACAGGAATCCTAGCGCTTGGTCTATTCTTCCCATTTCTATTCCGCTGGTTGCGTGTCCTGTAAGGTGTCTTCTAGAATTCTTTGACTAAGATGCTTGCTGACTGTATTTTGGTTTTTGTTTTTAGTTTGATGTTTTTGAAGTCTTGGTCTCCGGTGACGAAGATATCTGGTTTAGAGTGTAGGAGGAAGGCGAGGATGGGAGCGTCTTTGGGATCTGAGATCATGGATTTGGCTTTGTTTATCTGTCCTTTGTAGTTTTTTCTCGGAACGATTTCCGCTTTTTCTTTAAGGAGGTTGAAGACGAACATGGCCTGGGGGAGGTCGTGTGTTTCCCCGAATTTTCGGCGGATTATTGATTCGGTTTCTTCTATCACGTCTTGTGGGAGTATTAGATGGATTTTTCCTTCAAGGGCTTTTTTGAGAAGTCTGCGTTCGTTTCCGGAAAAAAACAAGCCTGAAACGATGACGTTGGTGTC
>JBDREA010000063.1:0-2858 GCA_043820265.1 Candidatus Altarchaeota archaeon
TTCATGTTCTTACATAAAGATGACACAGTACTACTAGCGACGTCGGAGGTGGACGAGCTGTACAAAGGAATGCATAGCATTCATTCCTCAGCCCGCATAAACGAAGCCCTTTCGTAGAGATGAGAAGCAGTGCGATTATAAATCATTAACGGTATTGGCAGCGTTGAGCCTGTGGAATGAATGCGCAATGTACTAAATCCTGGCGGCTCGTTCTATGGGGAATCATAGTATTGCTGGAGTTGTGTTTGAAGTAGTGATCTTGTCTCGAAATTATCGTTTTAGTCGTAAAAGGATCTTGTTTTCCGATGTTTTTTCTCATCCTGGATCAATTTTGTAGTTGAGATCAATAATGGAACATACGAGTACATTACAGTCAGAGCCGACTGTTGATGGTCAATGTGTGTCAACCGGTTTTTCTAAGGAGAATTTACAACCGGTATGATTCTCCTAGTTCGTATTAGACAACCTTTCATGCATTTCGGGCACAGATCCGCGTCAATTCCTGTAAATGTTTCGAGTAACTCTTTCCAAGTTTGCTTGAGCTGTTCCTTTATCTTTTCCTTAATTCCCTGAAGACGTCTGATGATGTCAATCTTCATTTTTTTGAGACGGTTTCCGAGTAAGCCAAAGTGCCTAATACGCACGTATCGTGGAGGTAGGACATGAAGGAGAAATCTCCTCATAAATTCCTTACCATGTACGGACATGGTTTTCTTTTTCTTGGGATTATCCCTGTCCCTTACTTTGAAGAATACTCTTTCGTTTTCCACCTTGACCAACCTGTAATTACTGATTGCAATCCTGTGAGTGTATTGACCCAGATAGTTGATTACTTGCTTTGGGCCATCGAAAGATTCTTTGGAATAAATAACCCACTCTTTCGATGCGCAAGTGATTAGTAGTTCCTTAAAGTTTGCATAGGAACTCAAGTATTCAATCTGTCCCATAAAGCTGAGTTTTTTATTAGTGAAAGCCTTTTCAAAATAGTTAAGTACCTTTCCTCTGAAAACTTTTGAAAGTACTTGAACGGGAAGAAAGTAGTTCTTTTTACATGGTAACCACTTTGTTTTCTTTTTGTTAAGGCCTCCTCCAGGTACAATGAAGTGGATGTGGGGATGATCGAGCAAATTTTGTCCCCATGAGTGTAGGACTCCTATGAATCCTATATCAGCTCCCAAGCGTTTGGGATTTTCAGCGACTTCCTTGAGTGTTTCGGAGGCTGCTTTAAAAAGTATGTTGTAGGAGTCCTTTTTGTTTCTTAAGATTAATGGATTGAGTTGTGATGGTACTGTAAAGACCACATGGAAGTACTGACACGGCAGTAAATCCTCTTTGCGTTTTTCAATCCACCTGACTTGTGCCATGAATTGGCATTTTGAGCAGTGACGGTTTCTGCATGAGTTGTATGAGTTTTTCTGATATTCACATTGGTCGCATTTAAGGTTATGTCCTCCAAGTACACTGGTTCTGCAATTTTTAATATCTTGAACCACTTTTCTTTGATTTCTTGGGAGGGGCCCCAAAAGATGTCCGAACTGATTAAAGATGTCAGCTACTTCAAGGTTAGGTTTGTAGAATGTTTTCATTTCTCCACCCCCTTAAAAAACTCATCTAGGGGGCTTTTTACGTTGATTATTTTTATATTAGCGACATGGGTGTATCTGGCTGTTGAGCGAATATCCTTATGGCCCAAAAGAAATTGAATGTGTCGAAGATTAATCCCTCTTTCAAGAAGATGAGTGCCGAATGAATGCCCTTAATAAATGTGGATAGACTTTTTTTTTATGCCAGCTGCTTTTGCAGCAGTGCTAAAAATATAACCAAGAGCTGTGTGTGATAAGTGTTTTTTTAGCTCGCCGCTATGCGTGTTTTTTGTAGGCATAAAAAGCCAGTCGGATTTGACTGGATTATTTAATCGACACAAACGCCAGTAGGTTCTCAAGCACTTTAGTGTTAAAGGAGATAGTAAAGCATGCCTATCTCTTTTTCCTTTACCATTTAGTATATTGATGACCATCCTTTGACTATCTATGTCTGTAGTTTTGAGATTTCTTACCTCGGAGTTCCTTAGGCCGGCAGAGTAGGTGACCATAATCACGGCTTTGTACATGACTTTGTGAATCGAATCGATCATTGCAGCAACTTCTTGCTCGCTTAAGACGTTTGGGATTTTTCTTGGAGCTTTCAGTCGAGGAAGAGAGTCCGCATACCAATGCCTGCCGAGCACATATCGGTAGAAAAACCGAATTGCAGTTAGATGTCTATTAATGGAATTTGGGGCTAGTTTTTTCTCTTTTAATAGATATCGTTGGTATTTTTTGATGTCTGGAACATCCAATTTTGCTGGAGGTTTTTTGTAGAATTCTACAAAGGACTCCATTGATCCGAGATAAGCAGATATTGTTTTTTTATCCAGACCACGAACTTCCATTTCCTCTATCATTTTGTCTCTGTATCTTTTTGCCATATTAAGTTCCTTCCTTGGTTAGTCAAATAGGTTCTCTTAATATGGATCGGTTTCAGGGGTTATTGTGTTAACGGATAGATAGTAAATCGTCAGAGAATAGCTCTGAGATTTCCCCTTAGGAAATCTTACAAACCAAACTTCTACTCTCCGTTAGTTTGTCAAGGGTGAGGCGAAGCCGAATCGCAAAGCGACCCGAAGGGCCCTTTATAAACTGGCGGAGAGTAGATATTCAAAATTTTATTTATGAGGAACTAAGTGATTTTATAAAATACTGGTGGGTGCAATTACCTACCCATCGGGGCACTATCAAGAATCGTGATATAGGCAAAATCTTCGCTCTCCGATCCATGCCGGCAGGCATTTGGTACATTGCCCATTGAATCGGTAAGTC
>JBDREA010000064.1:0-5690 GCA_043820265.1 Candidatus Altarchaeota archaeon
GAATCCTTCAACAAACTCTCCTTGGTTGTATACTAAGCCGATCTTTAAAAAGAGTAGGTTGTCTACATATCTGTAATAGATGAATGCATCATCCATTATCCAAAAATAACGAAATATTAAAGTCAATCCAACAATCAAGAAAAAAATTTCCAATAGAGTTGGTTTTTGGAAATCCTTAAGTTTTTTCTTTAAGTAATGCATCTTTTAGGTCTAAACACAGTTGCATTCTGCCACTTCTGTTTTCACTTTATAGATGTCCCATCCGTAGCATTCTTTGTCTGAGTGAGTTATGCGTATTGTTATAGTTTGTTTTTGTAGTGCTTCTCTGGGAAGTATTATACTTTCTGTTGTTCTTCCTCTGGTACCATCTCCTTTGATCTTCTTAACGAACCGCTCGTTGACGTAGAGGTCTCCGGTTCTGCAGGCACCTGAGTCGAGAACCGTGAGCGTCAAGTTGTTTGGTTGGTTGGGTGCTACCTTCATCGTGAACTCGATTTCTCCGTTAATCACATATACAAAGTCTGGCCTGCTTTCGTCACACAGTGCAGTGCATCTGAAGTTGTGTCTTTGCTGCTCTGATGGATAGTTGAAGCCTACTTGGAAAAAGTCTATTTGCGGGTTTTGTGTGACTCCTCTCCCAAATCCTTTCATCCTACATGATTGATTGCATGAATTATCTTTGGCAAGTCCCTGAAGAATGTAGGCCCCCACAAAAAATACTACCAATATTATGGCAAAGGCTCTTTTATTTTCAGCGATTCTTCCCCAAAATTTGATCAAGGATTTCTCAATTCTTTTTGTTAACGATTTTATCTTCTTTGTTAGCCTCCACTTCATCACTTTTTTAACAAGTGGATCATGCATCCTTTTTCGAAAGCGTTTCTTCTGGCTCAATAACAGATACACAATTATAATTATGCCCACCCAGGTAGCAGCTACTCCAATTATGTCTGAGCCGAGCCAACCAAAGTATAGTCTTACATTTTCTTGCTCTGGGAAAATCAACATGAGAGTGGGTGTGACCAAGTAAACCTTTGAGGCTCCCTCAACCTTCCAATTAGGGAAATAGTTCACTTTAACTAGGAGCGGGCGGCTGATGCAGTTCGTCTTTATGTTTATCTCGTGAGCCTCGACAGATTCTTGAATCTGACAGTCTTGTGGGACAGATTCTGCTTCATCCATCTCCTTCAGCCAATCGTCACCAAAATCAGTTCCTTCAGATATCTTATCTTCCTCTGAGATAATCCGAGAAAAGAATCTTCTATCAACTTCTTCAACATCATCTGTGAATGCTAGGAACACGTCTCGTCTGCCCGACTCCATCCAGTTGAAAGCAATCGGCCTCCAATCGTCTGTTTCGACCAATATAGGCCACTTTTCCATTAATCTGACATAAGTGCTTTCCTCGTTTATTGCGTATACTTCGAAGTCCCCAGAAGTTTTCAGGAATCGAAATCCGGGGTGTTCCCTTGCAAACTCCTTTGTATAAGACGTGTAAGCCAGAAAAATCTGAACATTATAGAGTTCCAGGTCTTTAAGTCCCTGGCTCAGGTTGAAGCCGGGATGTTTTATCGAGAACCCAGGCCACCATGTCCTTTCAGAGACCTCCTCTTGTATGTAAAAGAAGAACGGAAAGGCAAGAGAGGATTCAAATATCAAAGCCTCCAACACGGGTTTTTCCGTGAACATCGGCGAAGCTTCGAATACTCGTGGTGTCCCGAAGAAGTTATAGTTGGCGTGTTCAACGTCTATTCGACCATCTTGGGGAAGAGACCTAATGTAGTCTAATAGGTCTTTTAATTCAACCCACCGATTCTTTGATTCAAGCCCCCTATAGTTCCACCTAATCCAGTTTTGGATCTCAATTGTCCTTTGGGGTATGTACTTATTCGACTCCGACCAATCACCTAAAAGGGGGGCGGGGCCTGCGTTTATCAACACAATAGTCACGAGAGCAAAGATGATTGGGATGAGATGAACACCCCTCAAACGTCGAACAATTTCTGAAATCCCTATTGCAGAAAGGATGAGGGGGAGGATATAAAGATATGGGATGAATCTCACATAGAGAAAGTGGAGGTCAGCTCCAAACATGATTAACGCGATAGATGCTGCACCGGAGTAGAGCAAAAAAAGCATCCTCCCATCTCGCCTTATAAATCCGATCAGCACTGCTAGAACACTACATATGTAAAAGAAGAGGAAATGTGCTAGATACGCTGGTCGAAGGTTGGGATACCCGAAGAAGACATCTTTTGGGGCACTTGTGTAAGCCAGTTTAGAGAGCAGGGGTATGAGCCAGAACCCAGACAACAGAAGACATAGGACTCCGATCCCAAGCAAAATGATAATACTCTTTGCTTGTTTCTTCCAGACGGCCTCAAAGAGGAAGTACGTAGATGATGTGACGAGGATGAGGAAAGTGTAGATATGGTTGAGCACCACAAGGCTCCAAAGGACTGAGGCGAGCACAGCCCAACCCAATTGATACTTTCGGGTGGCAGCGTAGGTGGCAGCCAGTGCGACAAAAAGGAAGGCTAAGCTTATCCCGTGCGGGAACTGCCCGGCGAGAGTGCTCTTGATGTTTCCCCCCCACTGAGAAAAATTCTCAAGGAAGAGGAAGAACAGACTAAAGGTGGCAGCTAAAATGGGGGCCGGGAACTTATACTTTAATATCCGCAGGCAAAGGTATAAGGAAACCGGCAGAAGGAAGATGCCTGAGACCGAAACCAACTTGAAAGCTATGGCATGGGGTATGAGGTAGCTTAACAAAGCAATCATCAGATATGGTAGAACGAAATAGAATTGAAAAATCGGCATCCCCCCCAACCAGTTCGGATACCATCCCCTGAGCCAACCTCGCGGCAAAAGGTCATTATGGAGGTAATGCGAGAGGACAACGTGTGAACCCATATCTCCCCCGGTTGTCGTCGTGGGTGAAAACATGTATTCTGGTTCAAAGTAGTTGGCAAGAAATCCGAGGACTAGCAGTAAGATCAAAATATCGATTCCAGTCTTATATGAAATTTTAAAATTTAGTTTCATCGACTCACACGGATTGAAAGCTTTAACCTTTTTAGCTGCATGATGATGAAGATCGCTATTAACAGAGCAATTGCTATCTTTAGATAAGAGGAACTTGACTCAGCCACGATCTTTACTTGCCCCATTACTATTGTTGCGTGGGCGAGGCCTTCGTCTTCGTTTGTAATAGCCGCTATGTAGGGGTATGTGCTTCCTGGTAGTGCTCCTATGGATCTGATCTCGTATTTTATTTCTTTTTGGCTTTTTGGTTCGATTGTAACTTCTTGGATTTCTGGAGTTGCAACGAGCTCCTTTGACACGTGCAGTTGGACGGTTACTGTTTGTAATTGGTCGTCTCTATTGGTCAGCGTCAGCTTGGTCGAGCCGCCTCCTTTTTCGCTTATTTCAAGCGGCTCGATGGCACCTGAGATGTGGCTTGGGGCGGGTTTCTGGTAGGTGAAGACTGTTTTAGCGAATGCAGAAAATGGGTAGCCGTTGGCATCTGCGTATTCGATAACGAGGATTAGGGGGTATCTACCTGGGAGCATGTCAGCAGATGGTGTGATTTCGAAAATCCCAGTGTATCTTTGCATCGGGTTGAGGATGCCTACGACCTGGGGTTCGCTCGCTGACATACCTTTAGGGGGTATCAAGGAGACCTGGACGTTGTGGGCTGCTTCATCTCCCCGATTCTCAACCAATATTTGAACCCTAGATTGTGTTTCATTTACGATGGTTTCAACTCCGATAGAGGACGCGATTGAGATGTAGGTGGCATCTACGGTGGATATCAAAAAAATCACAGATAAAACGAATAACAAACTCTTGTATTCTACAAACGTCACACCCCTAAAACCCATGATAAATTATCACAACTCACTTAAAAAACGACCGAGGGAAGTTCCTCTGTCCCCTCGACATATTTGGTGAAGAATTCTTCCCCATCCTTCTAAGTGTATTCTTAAAGCCACTCATTTTCGTCATTTATTAGGTTGTGGGGCGTATATTCTATGATTGAGAATGGATACTATACACATATCTAAGAACAAGTTAGGTATTATCATTTCGGATATGGAGAAGATGGTGTCTGACTTCGAATCTCTGGTTGAGTTTGATGATTTAGTAGTAGATTCCCGACTACATGATATAAAATCTGGCAAAGTCAAAGGAATCAAAGAAAAGGAGTTGGACAAGTATCTCAGCAAACGAGGAGTTAAAGTTGACTGATTGGGAGATATAGCGAATTGCATAAAAATTTTACATCTGGTTTAGGCAATTCGACATATTCGATTGCATAAGTTTTTCAACTTTTCATGGACAACTTATGCAATCGACTATTAAAGCACATCCCCTGATATTCAAGGATTTAGAGTTTTTAGGAAAACGAGAGTTAGAGATTTTTTATAAGAAAAAGGAGAAGATTAAGGCAAATCCCCTTCGACAAAAACACCTCCGAGGAGGTGAGAATTGTTTTCGCGAGCCTATAACAGAAAATATCCGACTGGTATATTTCGTGAAAGGCAAAACAATCTGGTTGCTTGTTGTTCAGCCACACAAGAAAGCATATCTGGAATACTTAAAGAGACTTCGTACTCTGAAACAAAGATTATCCTAGATGGACTAGTTGTTTGGAGGAAAGTTACTCATAGTAAAGAGATGGAAGTTCCTCTGTTCCCTCAACGTATTTGGCGAAGAATTCCTTCCACTCCTTTCCGCTGTATTCTTCGAGTTCTTTTTTTAGGTCATATGTTCCTTTGAGATGGCCGAATTTTTGGTATTGGATTAGATTGAATTCACCAAATGATTTTTCACCTAAGCTATCTTTTTTTAGTTTATCTGCCATCATCTTGGCGACAAGCGGAGCTTTAACGAACGAAAGGTACTCCCATTGATCGGGATTTTTTGGATCCGCCTGAGTTGTTAGCGGACCGTCATTTTTTCCCTTTTGTGAAAGGTAACTTTGATATAAAATAGAAAATTCCTTGGAACTGTCTGTGAGACCAATTGCCTCAAGAGACATTATTTGGTAGTAGTTGGGTTTACCCTCCAAGAACCAAATATCTGATTCCTCTGGGAGTTTTGTTCCATAGGGTTTGTACCAGCTGAAGCGGTGAAAAAGGCGGTGACTTACTAACTGCCACTCCCAGCTGTCGTTTCCTGGGGTGGTCAAACCAATTCCAGTAGACCACATTCCTCCGACAACCTTGACTCCGTCTTTCGCATAAGGTGTGAATACGACGTCATATGGTCCCTCTGGAAATTCACCGAAGACTCCTTCATAGTATTCGCAAAGAGAAAAAACCTTTCTTGCAAGTTCCTCTCTGACTTCAGGTTCCCAATCCTTGAACATCCAGACTGTGACTTCGGCGTCTCCCACAATCTGTTTTTCTGCGACAAGTCTTCCAAACGCTATCGTCGAGTAGGCGAGGCTGTCGGTGAACAGAGCACCTTGTTCGTATACGTTTGGTTTGAAGCTGCCGTCAGAATCTTGAGGCCAGTTCACGATGACTTCGTATCCTGGCGGGGTATTGAAAATTACCTTTGCGTCCCCTATAGGGTGACTTATGGGCTGAAGGAATACTTGCTCGCCTGCCACCATTCCCCAATACTCACTCAAGTATCCCCTGTGGCCGTGTCTTCCCAGCGCCCCCGGTTTTACGATATAG
>JBDREA010000065.1:0-7615 GCA_043820265.1 Candidatus Altarchaeota archaeon
TTCTATTGTTTTTATTTCAGTACCGGCCTCGTGTATGAAGGATTCTTCTGCTCGCAAGAAGATATCTCCCTCAGGCCCGTCTGCGAGAAATCCCGTTAGGGTGTAGTTTCCTGGTTCGAAAACAGACACATCGATGCTGACCTTCAAACGTTCGAACTGCTCCGAGCCATATTCATCGACTCCTTCATCGGTTACTGAATCCTTTATTATGGATGCTATCGAGGTGTCTATCGGCCCCTCCACAAAAATCCAAGATTCAGGCGATATCATCTGAAGATCGACAATCCCTTCTTCTCCAGGAAGAGATCCTCCCTCATAGACATAAACCGAAAACAAAGCATCCTCTGGTATTGTCATTCCACAGGGAGCCAATGATCTACTGAATCCGGTTTTGATTTCTGATGTCAAAAGATAAACAGTGAATGGTATGAGATTCACTCCCTCCTGAAGGGAAATATTTTTTCTGTTGTTAAGATTATCAAAGGAGTAATATCTTTCTCTTATAAATCCGCTTCCTCCATCTTCTAAAGTCTGAGGAACGCTCCAATGAAGAGAAGCATCAATTTCATAGTCGTCCGACTTGGTCGTATTAACCATGATCTCGGCAATTAACGAATCTTGCCGCCCGTCGCCGTCGAAATCTCTCGCCACGAAATTGTGACTGTTGAGTATCTCTACGAAAGGATGCTGAAAGTCGCTATGGGAGTAATTCTGGGAGAGGTTGCCAAGGAGAGAATCCAAATGTGTGCTAGGTTGTTTTTGCAAATCAACCCAAACTGAGCAAGGACAATCCAAACCGAATATATTCATCTTTCTTCCATCAAATGAAAGCGTCACATTATGCACTCCTTGATCCAGAAAGCCATGATAGATGGCGGAAACCAGTGGGGATTGCATCTCGCCAAACCATGAATCGGAAGTTTTCAGAAGACCCTGCAAAGAGTAGTTACCAGGAGTAATGACATATGTTTCGATCTTCAAGTCAAGTCTATCAAAGAATCCGTCTTTGTCTTCATCATAAGTATTTTCGGAAGAAACGCCAAAAAGTTGAGCGGACACCTCCCGGAACTGGGTGTGGTTGAAGTAAGGGGTCTTGAAAGAGGCATTATCTAAAAACACACCCTCTCTCCCAAACAATACCAAATTAATTGAATAGACTCCGTCAATACCCTCTTCATAGATGTCTTGTCCGCTAAATTCGAATGAAACATTTTTCAATCCAGTGCTATGAGATGAAGCACTGGCTGCGAAAAACATCGAGTTCTGATAGCTCTCCCTAGAAGTTAGAAGGGATTCTCCTGAAGAAACGTGCCCAATAAATCCTATAAATCCAGGTTCGAGAAATTGGAGTTCAACCTCAATCCCGAGCTGATTGAAGAAGCCATCTCCTTCAGGATCGATTCCGTAAACGGTATAGTTGCCGGTAAACTTGGCCTCTCCTGGATTGATTAGCTCATTTTCCACAGAGGTTGTCGTAGGAATTTGGCGTTGAATTTGAGGCTCATCCTGAATGCAACCTGAGAAAAGAATAAATGTGGAAAGAAAAATGACCTTAAGATTGAATGTTAACCTAGATTTCATTCTCCCCCCGTTTTTTCAGCATCTTCTTTGGTGAGCAGTTTTCCTTCATGAGAGTATGAAACGTTCACCACACCATACACTCCAATAAGCTCATCTCCTCTCTTGAAATACCCCTTGTAATATACCCCAAAGGTGTGTACACCATACTTTGCCCATTGTTTATCCTTATGGTAGCGGAACATTACCGTATTATTCCAGCTTATCCTATCGCTTGGTTCGAGGCCCGTTAGTCTTTTCTCCGAATGCTCACCTAAGAATAAACCCCATGAGTCATGTGAAAAAAATCCGATATATACCTCCTCGAACACATCATCGAAAGTATTTTGAAAGGTGACATTTATGTGGGGGTTCTCATCCATTCCAATATTCTGAGGAGCCTCTATCAATAGAGGCCCTCGTTCCTCTTGGAGTACAGCGGATTTTACATCCGTCAAATAGAGATATCCTATAGAAGGTGAAGCTAACTCTTTAAAAATCACATTCTCCGGATTATCCTCTTTTATCTCCCACATGGGAGCAGAACAATATTCAGCCCAAAAGACAACAGGCTTTCCATTTAGTTTCGATACCTTCTTTCTGACATCCTCGTTTGGAACGGCAACACCCCCGATCCAGGTAGGAGGCCCCCCTTCAATCCCTGGGATGAATCGATATTCATTGATGATCTGTCCTCTGAACGTTATCGGCGTATCATTTGAACTTTGCAGGCTTCCCAAGAAAAAATCAGAGTCAAAACACATATCAGAGGATCTAATTCCCTGTTGTGCCTGTGATGGATCAGATTGGATGCAACCTGATGTGAGAATTAATGTCGTAATGAAGAGAATAGAAAAACGGAAAGAATTGCTTCCATTCATTCTCTTTTTATACTACTCGAATCCCATTTTTTCCCCCCATCCACTGGGGTCTTGGTTCCATTGAATGGCTTTTGCTGCGGCGTCGCGTTCGATGAATCCTTCGTCTGCTGCGACCTCGATTAGAGTGGGAAAGTCCGTCAAAGCATATAGGAGGATGTCTGCTGCCCGAAATCCTTCGACGGCCTTTTTCATGTTGTAGGTGAAGATTGCAAGGCATGTGTCGACGAATCCCCCCGCTGTGCGGATTGCCTCGATTGCAGCAAGTGATGAGCCGCCGGTTGATATTAGATCTTCAACAAGTATGACTTTTTGGCCGACTCCAAGGACGCCTTCAATGAGGTTTTCTTTTCCGTGTTCCTTACTGGCCTTTCGAACATAAACAAAGGGTTTATCGAGTCGGTCGGCAAGCCACGCACCGTGAGGGATTCCCGAGGATGCGACTCCTGCGATTACGTCTGATTCAATGTGTTTTTCTTTGATCATTTTTTCGAATGACCCTATCACTTCATTTCTTTTTTCCGGGTAACCCATTAGGAGTCGGTTATCGGTGTAAATCGGGCTAAAAATCCCCGAAGCGTATTTGTATGGTTTCTCCGGGCTCAGAGTGACTGCTTTTATCTCAAGTAAAATCCTCGCAATATCCTGTGAGTTTGTCATTTTCATCTTTTGTATCCTACTTCTTCTCCTTTATTCTTTATGAAGCTTCCGTTTTCAAAGACAAGGTACCCTCGTACAATTGTGTGAGTAGACCACCCCTTAAGGAGCTTGCCTTCATAGGGAGTCCATCCGCATTTGGACTGAAGCTCTTCTCCTCTCACTTTTCTTTTTTCGTTCAAATCCACGATCGTGAGATCCGCATCGAAACCCTTATCTAACTGACCTTTGGATTTTAAGCCGAAAATTTCTGCCGGATTCTTGCTTGTGAGATTGATAAGGGAGCCCAAACTTATACGTCTATCTGAGAGCGCGTTCAGCATCAAAGGAAGAAGTGTCTCAACTCCGGGCATACCCGCTGGTGCAGACCAGATGTCTGTTTCTTTTTCCCCCATAGGATGTGGTGCATGATCTGTAGCTAATATGTCGCAAGCCCCAGACGATAAAGCACTCCAAAGAGATGCCTGGTCTTTGCTTGTCCTAAGGGGGGGATTAACCTTCCCAAACGAACCCAACCTTTCCATATCCTTTTCGGATAAAAACAGGTGATGAGGGGCGACTTCAAATGACACGTTACCGCCCCTCTTACCCCTAAGAATATTGACCTCTTCTATTGTCGAGACGTGGCATATGTGAATTCTACACCCAGTCTTTGCTTGGAGTTTCAACACTTTCTCAACTGAAGATGAAGCCGCTTCCCTAGGTCTGGACCTACCGAAATCAATCGGTTTGCTGGTTTTTTTGACAGTAGAGCAGTTAATCTTGACACCATTTGCTCGTCTTCCGCATGAATTGTGGCGGGGATATTTTTTTCTTTTAAGGCTGAAAAATATTTTTCGTTAATGACCGGATCATCCATCAATAGAGGACCTGTAGATGATCCCAAATAGAATTTCACCGATGCGATATCGTCGATCTTTTCGAGTTCACCCATATTTTCTTTTGTTGCCCCGAAATGAAAACCGAAGTCTATGAACGATTTCTTTTGTGCGATCCTTCTTTTCTCTTTCAGGTTTTTTTCTGAAACTATTGACGGCGAATTGTTTGGCATGTCAAGAACTGTCGTCACCCCACCTGCGGCTGCAGCCTTGCTTCCTGAGACCCAATCCTCTTTTTTCGTTTGCCCGGGCTCCCTAAAATGCACATGCGAATCAATCAATCCCGGAAGGATAACCCTTTTTTTTGCGTCAATGACTTCTGCTGCTTTCTCTTTCTTGCTACTTTTCTTTACATCAGCTATCTTTCCATCATTGATGTAGATATCCAACTCCTGAAGTCTCCCATCTTTAAGAATTCTCCCGTTTTTTACAAGTAGGTCGTAGCCCATTCTCTGAGTTTCTCAAATCTTACATCTGCATCCGGCGGCGTCTCTGGTTTGTAACCCAAATTCAGTTTTTATCAGCTGCTCATTTGAAAAGACAGGCCCATCAAGACAGACCAGGAGACCTGAGGGATCGAGGGTGCACTGGCCACATATCCCGTATCCACATTTCATGTATCTTTCGATGCTGTACTGACCTGGGATCTTTTCCCGAACGCAGATGTCAAGGACTCGCTTCATCATTGGTTCGGGCCCGCAGGAATAAACGTGATCGAATCTATGGGCTGTGACGAGGTCGTCGAATACGTCGCTGCAATACCCTTTCGTGCCAACGCATCCGTCTTCCGTTGAGATGTGCGATTCCAATCCCATCTCCTTGATTCGTTCGACAAAGATAAGTCTCCCCTTGGATTTGTAGCCGAACACAATTGTGCTTTTGACCTTTTGAGCCGAAAGAGATTGAAGAAGAGGAAGGAGAGGTGCTGTCCCCACTCCGCCTCCGACGACACAAACGTTCTTTCCTTTAATCTTGAATCCGTTGCCATACGGCCCTCTCACGCCGATTCTATCGCCCTCCTTGAGGTTGACCGCCTGGGAGGTGTATTTCCCAACAGATGCGATTGTGAATTCTGCGTCATTTTTTCCAATCCTTGAATAACTGAAGGGCTTCTCACCTACTCCAGGAAGCCAAAGCATCGAGAACTGGCCTGGTCTGGCATCATGCACTAATGGCACCGTTATTGTGACGATGTCGTCTGCCATTTTTGTGGTCCCCAATATCTTAACCATTTGGGGGGAGTTTGTTACCCTATCCATGCGCTATCCCCACCAAATCTTTGACTTTCGAGTATCCGTTTTCATCCATGAAAGATGACAGTTCTTCTGTGATGAGTTTAAACGAGTCAAGGCCACGATACATCAACACGGTTCCCACACCCACTGCAGTGGCTCCCGCCATCAACATCTCAGCAGCATCCAAACCGGTAGTTATTCCCCCAGTCCCAATGATGGGGACATCAACTACATCAAAGATATCATAAACGCATCTGATAGCGATAGGCTTAATCGCAGGCCCAGAGAGTCCGCCTGAGTTGTTTGAAAGGATCGGCTTCGCCGACTCGACGTTGATCTTCATCCCGGGGCCGACTGAGTTGATTGCTGTGATGCCGTCTGCTCCTGCCTCCGCGACTGCTTTAGCTATGCTTTTAATATCGGGAACATTTGGTGTAAGTTTGACGAACAAGGGAATTTTTGAGTTTCCTTTAATCTCTTTAACCACCTGGGAAGCTGCATCGGCTTTCGCACCAAATGGCAATCCGAATTCGTCTTTTACATTCGGACAAGATATGTTAGCTTCAATCAAAGAGGGTTTAATTTCTTCTAGTCGTCGCGCAATTTCTCCGTAGTCTTCTGTCGTTTTCCCGTAGAAACTCGCAATTACCGGGGCATCGATTTCCTTCAATGCAACTTTTAGTTCGTCGAAGGCTTCTTGACCCTGAGTAGACAGTCCGACACAATTCAATAACCCAGATTGTACTTCACAGACGACAGGTTCCTTGTGCCCTTCTCTTCTTTCTAATCCAATAGATTTAATTGTAACAGCTCCAGCACCGAGCTCAACTGCGCGTTTTAGAGTGGACGCTGTGACTCCCAGAAATCCGCTGGCAAGGATTGTAGGATTTGCCAATTCAACCCCGCAGACTTCACAAGATAAATCAACTTTAGCAGACATCCTCCTAAACCACCTATAAATTATTCTCCCTCGAAGGTTAAAAAGAAATGGATGCTAATCATTTTGTTTTTTCTGCCCAATCGAGGACGGAATTTTTTACTTCTCCGAAGGGGGTGAGGGATCGGGCGAGGAGTTGTTGGAGTTCTCCGCTCCAATATTGTTTTTTTTCGGCTATTTTTGCTTCGAAAAGAGAATATTTGTAGGTCTGGTTGTAGAAATCGAGTTTCGAGTTTACGAGCTCCCTATCGAATGGGGTGTTTTTCTCAGCTATAAGATAGGCGAGATCGTAGAGGTCGCGGGCTTTGTCGCGGGTGAAGATGGCGCGGACTTTTTCGGCGGCAACTTCAACTAGCGCCATCCCCTGAATTATCTTTACGGGGAGGTTGTAGCCGGCGTGCTCGAAGGTGTGGGATTGTGTTTCGTGTTTGACTTCGTCTCGGCTGCTGATCTCGACGTAGACATGGCTTACGTCTTTTTCTGTGGTGTGCAGTGGCCCCTCGCATGCGAATTTGAATGAGTTGATGAACCGGTCTTTTTTCAGGATTTTGATTTTGTTTTGTATCCCAAAAAGGCTTAAGGAATCTGATACGTCTTCAGCGAGGTTTTCAGGTATTGTGCCTTGGCTTGTGAAGTCGAGGTCTTCGCTGAAACGAGGAAGTTCGTGGAAGAACCAAAGATAGGTGCCGCCTTTGAATACGAGGGGGTATTCTGCGAGAGTTGCCAGCATGACGGCTTGAAGATAGTGTTTTTCCTGCTGCCAAGCCCTTACATTGTTGATTTTCGCCAGTTTGACGATGGCATCCTTTGAGATCATTCCAGCCACCTACGAATTTTCTTACTGCCCCTGCTGCTGAACTGGTCAATATATTGTTGCAGTTTTTCATCATTGAGGTTTTTTCGGATTTCGTCGATGATGCTTGGGGGTGGCTGGTTGAGGTATACCCAGTCGATGAGCGCCTTCTCAGGTGTTGCGACAAATGCGTAGCTTTCGCTCTTCTTATGTTTTTCGTAGCCAAAAAAGAGGCTGGGAGGAATCTTGTGGTATATGATGCCTAGATGTTCGTATCGTCTACTGTTTTTAGGGGAAACACACTCAACGTATGCAGGCACTTGTGTGATGATATTGTGGAAATTGAGGGCAGATGTCATTGAGACGTACGCGGGTTCGAAAAGCTGGCTTGCCACGACAAAATCATCGTCTGTGAAAGAAATCCTGCCTCTGAGGGCCCTTGTTGCGAGTCCTTTTTCCACTAGCCTAGATGCGTAGACATTCACGATAGCCCTGGGTTTATTGAGGAGCTGGGCTAATTGCTGGGTCGTGTATACCGAGCGGCCACTGGTTCGTGCGCGGTCTCGTATTTCGTACAGATTCAGCACTTTCATTGTCATACGGAAATAACAATATTGTTATTTCTGTGTGATATTAATTAACATTCAGATATATAAAATAACATATGAAACGCGACACAG
>JBDREA010000066.1:0-5330 GCA_043820265.1 Candidatus Altarchaeota archaeon
TCTACCTCCTCCTGATGATTATCCCATTTGTAAGATAAGATTACATTTTTTAGTTTCGCTTTTCCTATGCGAATGCGAAGCCCTATCCAATGAAGGATGTGTGCTGGTTTTCACAGAAGAAACAGGCTGAAAAAGGTAAAGCGAAACTAAGTCAGTTTTTGCCACAGGTTCGGATCTCATAAGGATTGAATAATCCTCTTTTAGTTTTGTTGCTTACTGGGATTACTTCAGCCTCGGTAGGTTGTCGGCTACGAAGTGGCAGGTGCATCCTTCCCAGCACCAGTATTGTTTGTTGAAGACCGTACATTGGTTTCGGACCGTGACATGGATTGGTTCCTCGTCCCAGAATTCGCCGTCGGTGACGTTGACCACGAAATCGTATTCTCCGCTGTTTGTTGGACCCGTCTCCCAACTAAAACGTAAACCATCCCATGTGAACCAAGGCACACTGATGTAATATTCTAATGGGTCTAGATTGAGATCACTGGCCTTTGGAGTGATAATTACATAAGTTAGCTCGTTTGTAGTAATGTTATAGAATGGTTCTAATACTGGCGGGCTGTTGCCCTCGCATGCGTCTCCAATACCGTCTCCATCTGAATCAGCTTGATCAGGATTATACGTTGACTGGCAGTTGTCGCAAACGTTGCCTACTCCGTCACCAATATAGCCTCGCTCCGCTAAGCCGTTTTGATAGTGTGCTTGAATCTCAGCATCACTCAGCGTTCTGTTGTAAATAGCGACCTCATCAATTCCTCCTTTAAACCTGCTTGATGAACTAAATTGATGGCCACCTATTAAGAGATTTGCAGTATTATCGATACTTCCAGGATGCTCTAGTGGATATCCCTCATAGACTCCATCCACACTGAAAGTTGCATTACCTAATCTATCAACAGATACTGCTACAAAATGCCACTGTCCATCATTTGGAACAGTCAAAACATCTGGAAGATAATTTTTGTACCCCCCATCTGCAATCTGTATACCTGGCCTGTTTCCATACAGAAAAAAGGAATATCCATAATAGCTTCCACCAAGGTTTGCTCTTTTATCAAAAATGGCCTTAGTGCCCGTTAAATCAACCGGCTTGATCCAGCTTTCAAAGGAAAAATCGCCGACGAATGGGAGGCCCTACTTACCACCGCCCGCTACCGGAGGCGGAAAGAAAACCAGAAAGAAAAAGAAACCCTGCGTGAAATTGAAAAACAGGAACGACTTGAATGGGCAAAGTGGGAGAAAGAACGGGGAATGTACAAGGAATAGCTGGGTTTTTGGTATTCGTCGCATTTATATGCTATGGTTGCGAATAAGCTATAAAATAGCTTATTGTTGCCTGTATGAAAGCTTCGGATATTTGGTTTAGGTTTGTTGCCCAGAAGAAGAGGATAGTCTCATCCGAAGAATTGAGGCTGCTTTGTCAGGAGATAGGCAGACCGTATAATCAGACGGTGAATTATCTGCAGCGTAGAGGATATCTCGTCCGAGTTTTAAGGGGCTGGTTTTATGTCAAGTCCCCTGAGGAGGTTAAACTCAAGGTTTTGAGGGAAAACTCAATGCACCTCATCGCGGAGACATTAGAAAAAAAGGGGGTTAAGAGATGGTATTTCGCCCTCGAATCTGCCTTGAAACTGAATAACATGACCCATGAATACTTCACCGTCGGACAGGTTATCACTGACGCCTACAAGACTCCCCGGCCCATATGGGTGGTGGACAGAAAATACACTTTTCTCAAATGGAGCAGGCGTTTGCACGGCTTCGGCATCATGAAGACCGGGAAGATTCCATACTCTGACCCGGAGAAGACGATATTGGATCTTTGCTACCGCGGAATGAATCTGAAAATGGACCCAAAGACTGTGAGAGACATATTCGATGAATATGAAGAGTCGTTAAACCATAAGAGGATTCAGATATACCTTAAGCATTATCCTAAAAGGTTGTCTCATGTCGTGGAGGGTGCAGTGTGAAAGAGTTCTTCGACGCCCTCTATGGCATGAAGGCAGTTGAACGGCGGGACCTATTAGAGAAGGATTATCACCTCCACCGCATATTGGTTGAAATGAACCAAGACCCTTGGGTGAGCGAGCGTATCGTATTCAAGGGCGGGACATGCCTGATCAAAGCATATTTGGGCTACTTCCGCTTCAGCGAAGACCTAGACTTCACCTGGGCAAACCAGGAGGACTGGTCTGGTAAAACCCCTTCGGCGGTTCGGAAGGCGTGCAGCAAACACATAACCGAGTTCGGAGAACACTTGGAGGAGATATGTGGTAGACTGGATTTGAAGTTTAAAAGCAGCAAAGAAGAAAAAACTGCAATAGAGATAGGAGGCGGAGGCAGGCTAGTAAGGTTTTACCCTAGGTTCACAAGCCAGCAAGAAGGCTTAACCATCAGGTTAAAGGTCGAAATCAACTTCCTCGAAAAAATTCTTTACCCCACAAAACAACTCCCATTGAAAACCTACCTGACAGAGCTTCTAAAAAAAGACGCCGAAGTCCTCGGTTTCAGGTACCCTCAGGACTACAAAGCATACGCGCAAAAGGTAAAACTCAACTGCTACAACCCAAAGGAGATATACGCGGAAAAATGCAGGGCGGCACTGACTCGGCAAGCATTCAAGCTGCGCGACTACCTAGACATCCTGGCGTTGGAAGACAAATACGGATACAGCATACCAGAATACGCCGGCGAGATAGCGGAAAAAACCGAATACATGCTCCGATTATACAAAAAGTACAGGGAAAACATCCGGCTTCCGACTACACCAACCGGCAACCAATTTAAAACCGAAGAAAACAAGCTCCTCCTCAAACCAATACCTCACAAAATCCCGATAGATGAAGAGATAGCTCGCATCAACAAACAACTCGCTGACATACCACAACTCACAAAATACTTGGACGCACTAACTTACTCACTTAAGGAGGAGATAAAGGAGTAATCACATTCGAAGAAATAGCTCAAATCTTGAACCTAGGAGACCAAGACAAAGTATAGCGACGGATGCGACAAAGGAGAAACAACAATCAAAGCCTGGCTAACCTAAAAAACGGGGGTATCTTACACTGTGTAGGATTCTAAGCCGAAAACAGGGAGAATCTTACACCTTGTGGGATTCTTAGAAGAAGATTTTTCAGCTTAGACGTTGATCCTAGCCGCGGTGACCATGTGCTCCGCCACGGGCACCTATGATTTCTGCTATTTTTTCCTCGATGAATTTTTGCGGGTCCATTTTTTTGAGGAAATATTGAGGAAGAATATTAATACTTATGTACAAAGGATAGATGAGGTTTTTTATTGAAGACATGCATTATTTATTTTGTGTTTTTTTCGTAGAAGGTGAAAAACATGGCAGACAAGAAACCGGTTGGGAAGAAAGATATTGGAAAGGACGCAGGAAAGGAGGCAGGCAAGGCTCCCGTCAAGTGCCCTGAGTGCGATGGCAAGCTGAAGTTCGGTATAGATGTCGAGAAGGGAGAGATTATCTCCTGTCCCGAGTGTGCTGTAGAGCTCGAGGTCGTCAAGGTCGACCCATCTATCAAGGTCGAACTCGCACCGGAAGAGGAAGAAGACTGGGGAGAATGAAGATAGGGTTTCTGCATTCGCGCATCCGCCTCGATGAAAAGATGCTTTTGGATGCTGCGAAGAAGCGCGGCCTTAATGTCGAGAAGATAGACGACCGCGAATTCGTCTTCGATTTCTCTGAGCCCGCCTTCGACTACGACGTTGTCATCGAGCGGTGCATCAGCCACAGTAGGGCGATGTATTCGCTTCGCTACTTCAAGTCGATGGGGATTCCGACCGTTAACAAACCAATCGTCGCGCAAATCTGCGGAGATAAGATTCTGACGTCGGCGGCGCTCGTCAAGAACAAGGTCCCTACGCCGCGGACGATGATAGCTTTCACTCCTGAGTCGGCGCTCGCCGCACTCGAGGAGATGGGTTATCCTGCGGTGTTGAAACCAGCTGTCGGCAGTTGGGCGCGCCTCATCGCCAAAGTCAACGACCCCGAATCTGCTGAATCCATCCTTGAGCATAAATCGATTTTGGGCTCCTATCATCATTCGATTTATTACATCCAAGATTATGTGGAGAAACCCGGAAGAGACATTCGAGGTTTTGTTGTTGGAGATGAGACTGTCGCTGCCATCTACCGCAAAAGCGATCATTGGATAACAAACACTGCTCGAGGTGGGAAAGCAGAAAACTGCCCTGTTACAGATGAATTAAACGAGATCTGCTTGAAGGCAGCCGAAGCCGTTGGCGGAGGAGTTCTTGGCATAGACGTTATGGAATCAAAGGATGATGGCCTTCAGATCTGCGAGGTCAACTACACCACCGAATTCAGAAACAGCGTCGAGCCCACGGGAGTCGATATCCCGGGAAAGATCATGGATTACGTCGTCGAGGTGGCTAAGAGATGAAGAGCGTTGCGATAATCGGGGGATCAGGCTACACGGGAGGAGAACTACTGAGAATCCTGATGAATCATCCAGAATTCGAAGTCGAAGCTGTAACCTCTGAGAGGTTTGCGTCAAAGTTCGTCCACTCAGTGCACCCGAACCTTCGCGGGGCGACGGATTTAAAGTTCATCGGAAGAGACGGGCTCAATGGAGAATACGACCTTATCTTCACTGCTGTTCCTCATGGTTCTGCGATGAAGAACATGCCGGAATACGTCAAACTCGCAGACAAGGTCGTTGACTTGTCCGCTGACTTCCGGTTGAAGACATCAGATGACTATGTGAAATGGTACGGCCACGAGCACTCCTGCCCCGACCTCCTTTCGAAATTCGTCTACGGCATAGCCGAACTCCACAGAGGCGAGATGAAAAAAGCCAAATACGTTTCTGGTGCGGGCTGCCTTGCCACGTCTGCGATCCTTTCACTTTATCCTCTCGTCAAAAACGGACTCATCGAAACCGAAAACATCGTCGTCGACTCAAAGATCGGATCATCTGCCGGAGGCAACGCGCCAAGCCTTGATTCCCACCACCCCGAGCGCTCAGGCGCGGTCCGAAGCTACAAACCCACCGGTCACAGGCACACGGCTGAGATGATCCAGGAACTCACCTTCGCGGGAAAGGCCCCAAATATCTCCTTCACTCCCCACGCAATCGAGATGGTCAGAGGGATTCTTTCAACTTGCCACGTGAGGCTGAAAGATGCAGATATTGAGGATAAGGATATCTGGAAGGCGTACCGGGGAGTCTACGATGAGGAACCATTCATCCGCATCGTAAAAGACAAACAAGGCGTCTACCGCTTCCCCGAACCCAAAATCCTCACCGGCAGCAACTTCTGCGACATAGGATTTGAAAAAG
>JBDREA010000067.1:0-2242 GCA_043820265.1 Candidatus Altarchaeota archaeon
AGGCTTACCATTATCGATAACCACTTTCTCAGGAAGGCCCCATGCGAGAATACGGTCTCTGAGAACCTGACCAATCATAAACCCCGTTTCCTTTTCAACGAGGCGCCAATATACAGAACGGGGAAAGACATCTGTTACGCCTATGACTTTACACCTCTTTCCATCCGAGGTCCTGATGTATACGTCTTTGACTTTGCGATGAGTCATAAGGTCGGCAACCGTTGAGTCGATCTCCCAGCGTTGGTTGGGCTCTGTTAAATCGCCATCCTTCCGGCCGAGGGGAGGAAGCATATTTCGATCTCGAAGGCCTTTTGGACCTTCATGCTTTTGCACCAGGGGGCGCCAATTGTTTTCCTTGTAGCGTTTCGCGTAATTTCGGATTGTAGAATAGGAAGGGACCTCATCCTTACCCCTAAACAGACAAGACAGGTCGAGATAAATGTCTCGGTACCGCGTGAGGTGGTCTTTCCAAATCAGGGCCTCGATCTTTCCCCTTATCTCTTGGCTGATCCGAAGGCCGCCGTTATTGTATGATTCCAGAAGGCCTACAAGCCCACGATCCTTGGAGGCCTTTGACCATCGGTAATAAGTCCGGATTGGTATCTTCGGTTTGCGTAATTCACGCCTGATCTCTTCGCCGACGTGACCCCGGTTGAACTGATGAAGGAAACGGTTCAAGGCCGCTGTCTTTCCAAGCTCTTCCTCGTTCTCGAGAATGTATTGCTCCGCTAGATGAAGGAACTCCGCTCTTGCATGAGCAATTTTCTGACTCCACTCCGGAGCCGCTAGAAACGCGGCGCTTGACCACCTAGCGTCCATCTAATCTTTTCCGCCCGGTAATGATTTTAATCATATTGAGACACAGCCCTGAAAGACGAGAAATGACTTCGTGCTTGAGCCCTCTCTCTCGGAGCGTATTGATCATTGCATTTCGCTCACACTTAAACGGATTGAACCGTGACGCGATGAGCCGCTCCTGGATTGAAAGCCTTTTCCACGCACTGAGAGCCTCTCCGGAAAGTTCTTCTTTACACCCATATTCCCAAGGCTGCCCCATCTCTTCAGCTCCCCTTAAACTAAGTCAATAATACAGTCACCCGGTGAAACAGTTTTATGTTTTATTTGGGCCAAAAAAAAATTACACGATCCCCCCCAGTTCAACATCAACCTTGTCTTTGATCTTCCCAAGATTTACGCACAGCGTAACGTCGTAATGCCCGAGATAAAAATAAAGGATCTCTATCATCGTTGTCTCTATATACATTGTACTACCTGGCCTCTGAGGCAAGATCCAACATCGCTGTTTGATATCCTTCCCTTGAAAAAAAAACAAGACACCACTGGTTTTTGAATCAGGGTTCTTCGTGAAGGCTTTATGAAAAGTCTTAAGAAAGTCTTCATATCGATGTAGGTCCAGTGAGTCTGAGACATTGTCTTCAAAAACGTTAGATTGAATCCGTTTAAATACCTCCAAAAAATACCCTAAAGGATCTGCCGCCCAACGGGCTAGTGACTGGTCTTCTCTGAGATCATCTAAAATGTTCTTCACGAGCCAGATACTGTGATTGTAATCGTCTCGCAGCACCTTTACTAAACGAATCTCATATAAATTGATGATATCGTAGCCCCGCTTTTTCCCTGATCCTTTTCCCTCCTCGGTTGGAATAACGAGTCCCTTATCCGTCCACTCCTGAATCTGTCTTGGAGTGGCTGAGGTGATCCGGGCTGCCTCATTATTCAAGAAAAGCCTATCCATATATGCCTATAACCCATTCATCTGTTTAGCCGTTTATACGCCTCATTGTGTTTAAAGTCAAACTTTTTTTTTAAAACAGATTTTACCAACCTAATTGGATGGATTCCTATCAAAAACTCAAAAACGGGAGAAAACTTGAGGATTTCCTTGGACGGTTTACTTTTGATAAATTGACATGTAAACTTCAAAATGCTTTGTTTTAGGGGCATCGAGCGCGGGAAGTGGATATTTGTTGAATGCGGCGTGAATCCAGATAAGTCTTTGTTTTGTTTTAAGTATTAGGATATTATCCTGAATGATTTTGTTAGTGAGGTTTGGCAACACGATGTTTATGAGGTTTGGCAAAAATACCCCTCTTTTCTTACTTGGAGTATAGGGTTTGATCTGATCTAACCGTCTGTTATTTTTTGGGAAGTACAAACCGCAACCATACAAAAGCCACACCCAAATGAGTAAAATCAAGCACTTGCCAAACCTCACCCCCCC
>JBDREA010000068.1:0-2126 GCA_043820265.1 Candidatus Altarchaeota archaeon
AAAAAGCAGATGTGGAAACTATTGCGGCCCCAACCGAAGAGGAAGAAGATGAAGGCGGATCGATGTGCCTGGCATTCCTGCCGGGAATACTCCTATTAGCCATAAGCGTAGGACTAGGAGTGCCGTATGCGCTGGTGAAAAGAAGATAAAGGATAAAAAATTACTGTGTGGGGCCTTAACCTTATGGTTTAAGAACCCCATACAGAGTTCTCTTTTATTTTCCGGTCGTAGAACCAAAAAGGTGTTGAAAATCCTGAAGACACTTATCCTCATAGTAACCTGCTTTATTACATAAGCGGACGTCCCTTTTGTGTATGGCCATAGTCCAATAGCATTCATCTTTAATTCTGGCCGTGGAAATTTTTTCGCAATATAGGGGCTCTGTATATTTTGATGCAAACATGGAAAAACACCGATCCTTCTGAGGGATTTCTAATGTTTCACAGACGTCGGACCTATCATTTACGAGGGCAAAGGTTATCAAGCATTCTGTTTGATTTTTACAAGCTGATTCATCACTGCCGGTAACTGCAGAAATAAATTGTACGTTTTTGATGCAGTCACTCCTCCAATACGGGTTTTGTAGCGTTTCACATTCTTTGAGTGTTGCACCCTCAAAACACACCCCGATACTCCCAACCCTTGCTAAATCGTTGTAAATGGCATCATCACGCCGATAAGAAAGACTTTTAAACACATCACCATATGTGACGTCCTTGTACCATGGCTCATGACAACCATCTATTGCATTAACAAATTCACCCCCCAATCCGACAATTGAGGTTAATACGAATAGAATACCTACAAGAATAATCATGAGTAGAATCAGATACTTCACGCCTTTCTTATATTTTATTTTCTCTTCAAGTGTTCGATCTGACTCCAAATAAAGGATCGTGTAGATAAAAAAAACGACGAATGAAGCACCGATAATCAATAATAGAATTAATTGGATTAAAGGGCAAAAAATTGGGATGTGGGTGACCTGCATCATACATGTCTCCATTTGAGCTATAACATTTCCAATAAGAAAATACAAGGAAAACAAAGCCAGGAAAAGTAGCTTTTTGTTCATTATTCAGTCATAGATTTTATAGATATATAAAAAAGGGGTTGGATGACTAAAGCCCAGTCGTAACATTCGATTTCAGGCAGTGGTCGATTCCGACCTGACAGTACCATCCCTTTAGGCAGTGGTCTAATATCTCTTTTTGGCTTCGGAAGATGCATTCGCCTTTAAGGCACTGGGGCGTGTAGTGCAGCCTTATGACATCGTTTGTAAGGCATTGGAAGTCGCTTGAGTAGGGTTCGCCGCACTCAGACGCGTTGAGGCATTCGTCGCTGATTTGAGGCAGGGGGCTTCCAAAAAGGAGCCTTTGCTTTTCCTCCATCCAGGCTAACCGGGTTTGGGGGGCTTCGTGTCCGGCAAAGACCCAGACAGCCTGTGCGGGGGCCCAGACGTCGCGTTTGGAAAAAAGCCTCTGGCTTGTTGGAATCGAAACAAGGAAGTTCTTTTCGGACTCGCTTAAAATCTCAGATACTATTTCTCCAACACCTTCCGGGGCCCTGTGTCCGCCCAGGATGATGATGTTTTTTTCCTTATATTTTAGATCTGAAAAAGCGGATGCGTTTACGATTGACACGTTGAATTCGTTTTCCTCGAGGTATGAGATGAAGTCTTTCGCCAAGACCAGGTCGATCGAGTTGGAAAGAAATATTACGTCTCTTCCACGGATGGCAAACTCCACCTCTTTAACGAACTCAGAAGTCCACGACTCGAAGTTTTCGTAGTTCACGCAAACCCTGCAGGCGCATTCGCTCCAGTTGTAGGAGTGTTGGTGGATGAAGTGTTCTTCGACGTTTTTTTCAAACGGACGGGTACACCGGTTGACGTCGAAGTTTTCTAGGTTGAATGGGTTCTTGCTGTCAAAGAAGTAGTTTGAGGCCACCCCCACAAGGTAGTATCTCTGACAGCCCGAGGCCTCTCCTGCCTTAGAGAGCCATTCGTCGACTTTTTTGTGGACGTTGCAGTGAAAAGTGCCGCTTTCCGTTCGCTTGCAGATATGGTTTAGAGGATCGTGAAATCTGATATCTGGTTCGAGCGCGCCCTTGATGAGTTGGGCCTC
>JBDREA010000069.1:0-13899 GCA_043820265.1 Candidatus Altarchaeota archaeon
TCAACACCACCAGTCCATTTATATCGGATGGCGCCGAGGTTCTGGACTGTGCTATTGGCTACTTTGTCCCCTTTTACCTGCATCAGATGGGATCCAACTATTCCGGGGTTGAAGGAACATACAACATTCTGACCCTCGACAATCCCCCCTCCTGGCAAGGTCGAATATGTTCTCTTCAATGTCTTGGTTACCATGTGAAAAATATTAGGAAGCGCAGGTTAAAGAGGTTTTTGAAGTTGAAAATAATTTAAATACTTTAAAGTTATCTATACTTATTTATGATTAGAGGGTGGTGGATTCTCTCAATTGTTTTTCTTGTCCAGTTCACGTCGGCATACGACCTTGCATTAGAGGTAACTCTGCCTGAAAATGTATCTGTTAACTCAACCTACGAGGACCTTTTTAAGATAACAAACCTCGACCACCAAACGAGTGTAAAAGAGAATCTCACCGCATCAGTCGATTATACCATCACTTTCCTCGATGGTAATTCCTCAACAAAAGAAAACTTTACAGTCACAGGCCTTGCCTCCTGGAAGACGTCCGAAACCGGCATATGGACCCCGACAAAAGTGGGGGAATACCGAATCGAAGGAAGGATCACCAACAGTTTTGAAAACAGCGATACAAACCCGTCAAACGATTTAGCAAACAAAACAATCACAGTTCACTCTACATCGAACATACCATGTGAGTGGGACGTAGAGATCCAAAAGGAAAAAGATGACTTTGCCATCAAAGAACCTGTGTCATGGAAGTTTAAGGTCAACTGTACAAACTGCACGGGCCTCCCTGAGAATCTTATCGTATCCTACTGGGTTAAAGACGAAACTGGAGAAATCATAAAGGAAAAGAAAAACTGGAGTGGACTAAACATTCAAGGCGAAGAAACATCCACCAAAAGGACTTGGACACCCCAACAAAGTGGAAACTATACATTAAATGCAGAAATCGTATCGATTTCGTGTAGGGACGAAATCCAACTGAACAACAAAGCCTACGAGGAAATCTCTGTTTTATTTAAAAACTCAAACCAAAGATGCGCTATCAACCTAACAATCCCACAAGACACAATCTATGATGAGACATCCTACCTCGTCAACGTATCTACCAACGTAACCGACAGTCACAACATCCAACTCAAAAGCTGGGTTGAAGACTTCTTTGGAAAAAAGATTCAGGAAAAAGAAGAATTCATCTTCTTAGAGGATGAAAAAGAGATTGTCAGATTCTACTGGAATCCTGGAAAGACCACAGGAACAGAAGCCTACATCATCCGGGCAGAAACCTTAAATCCAGGCTGTCGGGTAAATCAATCCAATGTATCAACTGAACGAATCGTTGTCGTAGTAGGAGAAAGACCCCGGCCAGAAAACCGGAAGAGCAACTCCGAGATCGAATTCAACATCCGAAAAAACAAAACGTATGAATGGGACGAGACAATCGACGCAAGAGTCAATGTTTATCGCGGGTCAACCAGTAAAAGAAACGTAAAAATCTGGATTGAAGACAACCTAGAGAAAAAAGTATCAGAAACGTCATCGTTCAACATTGAAACAAAGTATGTGAAAACCGAATTTGTCATACCAGTCTTCCTGAAAAACCCCGGAAGAAACCTCACAAACACATACTTTCTTAAAGCTGAAGGATTAGGTGAAAAAGATATCTGTGAAATAAAAATCAAAGGCCTAACCTCAGAAAAAGAAGAAAGCAACACAATAAAAAAACCAGATTCGAGTACAACCTCAGACGAAGAAAACCCCAAATTACCAGGCTTAGAGATTGTCGACTACCCCGCCGAGGCAGGATCAGATGGTTTTCAAATCACGATAGAAGTCGATAGCGGGCCGGTAGACTTAAACGGCACCTTGACCTCCTATATCTATAACGGAACAAAACTTCTGTCTGAAGGTTTCAAAGGCACAGAATGGAAAAAAGCATGGAATGCGAACGAAATATTTATCAAGCAAAACAGAAAGGAAACGAAAAAGTACACGTTAAAAAACAGAATAGTAGAAGGAACACCAAAGGGAACATACAAAATTAAAGCCAAACTTGTGAGCGAAAACAAAATATTAGAAGACCTCCAAGATATCCGAGTATTGGAAGAAACGAAGAAACATATCCTCGAACAACCAACCGAGGAACCAGCAATAAAACTCCCAAGTCATGACCCAAAGGACAACTCATCAAAAAAGGAGCTGACCTCCTTCACGGGAAAAACCATTAATCCACTAAACAAATGGCAGCCGCCTAAACTAGTTATTTTAATAAAACCACTGCTTTTAGTAACAATATTTCTAATAATTGTAGCGACTCTCAGCTTTATATTAGCTTTAAGTCAAAAAGCCAAAAAAAATAAAGATGTCTCCAATACCAGGAAACCCCCGCGGACCGCCACCAACGCTAGACATCCACAGACTCACCGAAGGAGATGACGAAAGAGACAGCGGACCAAAAGACCTTCTAAAACTGATCGCACGAGTCGGAGACCTAACTGTTAGCGATGCAGCCAACATCCTCAACGTCGAACTGGGTATAATGCGAAGTTGGGCGAGAGTGCTTGCCCAAAAGGGGCTTCTAGTAATCGAATCCCCCGAAGACCGAAACCCCACCCTCAAGCCAACAAAGGATTTTCTCAAAAAACTCGAGTCAATGAAAAAGAAGAAGGTGGCAACTCCCAAAAGGAGGGTCGCCTACGCCCCATCTGAAGAACGGACCGGATTTGAAGCAGAAAAACTCCACTTAAGAGAGGAGGAACTCGAATTTGAAAGAAAGAAGCGAGAGGAACTGGAGCAAGAGCTAAAGAACTGGAAAGAAAAACTGATCGACAAAGAGATAGAGGTAAAAAAGGAGCATGACCGTATGGTCGAACTCCAATCCGAGATTGAAGGCTTAAAAGAGAAAATCAGGGGCGCAGGTATCGGAGACCAAAAAGACCTTCAGGATCTGCAGGAAAAACTCATTGTAGAAAGGGGTGAAAAAGAGAAAGCTCTGGCCGAACTCGAAAAGGAAAGGCAGGAGATGAAGGAAAAACGGGCCGGACTGGAAGGGGAACAAACTAGGTTGGCTGAACTCGAGAAAAAAGCGAAAAAAGCCGATGAACTCGAAAAGAAGGAAAGAGAACTGGAGAAAAAGGTAGAGGAACTGGAAGAACACGAAAAAGAGCTAGAAAGCCAGGCAGGCTTAAGCGAAGACAAACTAGTCGCTGACCTAAGAGAAAGACTGGATAAAGAGCATGAAGACAGGCTAATAGTCGAAAAAAAGCTTGAAGAACTCGAAGACCAACTTTCAAAACAAAAAGAATCAAGCTCAGAAAGCGAAGACTTGATTAAGCTCAAAGAACAACTCGAAACAGAGCGAAAAGAAAGGAAAAAGACCAGAGAAGAACTCGAAGGCTATATAAAACAATTAACAGACCAACAAGAAGAATTCACAGGAAAAGAAGAGCATATTGAAAAGATATATGAAGAGAAGAAGATTGAGCTAGAAAAAGAAGAAAAGCAGATAGAAGAGGAAAAGAAGGCCATAGACGAAAAAGAGAAAGAAATCACTAAAAAAGAAAAAGAATTAGCTCAACTCCAGCAGGAAGAGAGAAGAAAGCTAAAGGAGGCGGAGGACGAAATAAAGAAAAAGAAGGAGGAGGTTCTCCTGGCAAAACAAAAGGAGGACGAAGAAAGGAAGAGACTGCAAGAAGAATACGTGAAAAAAGAACAGGAACTCAAAGTAAAAGCCGAAGAGGAAAGACTGGTGCTCCAAAGGGAGATAGAAGCGGAAAAACGAAAAGACCAAGCGGTTTATACAGAACACAAAAGTGAGTTAGAGGACTGGGAAACCCACATAAAAGAAAAAGAAGAAGCATTAATAGCAATCCGCAGCCAGCTTGTGGAAGAAGAAAAAAAGATAAAAAATGAGGCCCAAGAGATAGAGGCCGGAAGAGCCGAACTAGAAGAGACATTCCAAAAACGCATGGGAGAGCTAAGAGACATCGAAAAACAGATCTCAAAAATCCTGGGGGAAGACGTAGAGGAGAAGTCTCCTTTACCCAATGTATTTCAAAAAGCGAAAGAGGAACATCTGCCAGAGATCCCCAGACCAGAGGATTTAGTCCAATCAGAGAAAGAGAATGAAAGTCTTGGGGGTAAAGACCAAACAATAGGAGAAAAAATAGAAAATAAAAAAACAGGAAAAGAACCGAAAAAAGAGAAAAACGGCGGATTTCTCAGTAACCTCTTTGGATTAGGAGGAAAAAAGGAGGAAATCAAGAAAATCCAAAAAGAAGAAAAAACAGAGGCTGAGCCAATCCAAGAAGTGATTAAAAGCGAGGAGAAAAAAGAGAATGAAGTTACGAAGGAAGGAAAACAGGTGACAACAAATTTCAAATCCCCTGGGGAACCTAGTAAAGAGGAGATTAGTAAAGGAGTAACTATAGAGGATGCAGAAAAGATTGAAAAATTCGCCGATGAAAAAGAGGTTTCTGATAAACTGAATGAAGACGAGTCCAAAAATCAGAGGCCAAAAAAAGAAGAAGTGACAGAAGAGCAAAAAAAAGAAGAAGTAGAGGAAGAACTAGACAAGGAAGAGGGCAATGAATCCATTACGAACGATAACGCTCAACAAAAAAAAGATGTGATGCAAAATGAAGAAGACAAAACCGGCGATGAGGTCAAAAAAGAGATAAAAATCGAGAAGTCAACTCCTGAGCCCCAACCTTGGCTTGAAACCAAGTCCACTATAAGATACAGAAAACCGGAAAAGAAGAAAGAGAAAAAAACCTTGGAAAAAACCAGAAGCTCGCAAGAGCTGCTCGAAATCTTAGAGAAAAAGAAAAAAGTTAAGTTCAAATCTGCGGTAAAAGAGTTGAAGGTTAGCTCAGTGGTCGTAAAAAACTGGGCAAGAGAGCTGAGAGATGAAGGAGAAATTGAGATAAAAAAACCTCCTTTGTTCGGTGACGTCGAACTCATATTGATAGGTAATGCAAAAAAGAAGGCTATCAGCGAAAAAAAGGATGCTGTGGATCGGATAAAGGCTGAGCTTGAGCGGATACGCGAAGAAGAAGAAAAACTGAGATAAAAATAATGCCTGATTCAGCAACTTTGATTTTTCAGTCCGGCAGATGCGAGTGGGGCAACTGTTTCTTTTGTGGATATGGGCGCTTAATAGGAGATAAGCCAACCCAGGATAATCTGAAAAGACAATTTGATGAGTTCTTGTTTGGATTAGACGGGGACGTGGATGGCGTGAAGATTTTCGGTTCTGGAAGCTTCCTAGATGAAAAACAGGTTCCAAATGAGTCCCGAAAAATTTTCCTGGAAAAGTTGAAGGAGAAAGGAATTTTAAAATTGACTGTCGAATCCCGTCCCGAATTCGTATCAAATGATGCCCTCAAAGAATTTATGGGATTTGATTACTCCATAGCCATCGGACTTGAGGTCGCAGACGACGATGTTCTGGAAAAAATCAACAAGGGATTCAAGCTTAAAGACTTCGAACGTGCAGCCAAGACCATACATGATGAGAAGGGGAAAGTTAGAACATATCTTCTTGTTAATCCGCCCTTCATAGAAGATGTTGCTGAGAGCATAAATTCCTCCGTTGAATATGCCCTTAAACATTCCGATTCGATCGTTTTGATAAATCTTTTGCCCCATGGAAACACGCCGCTTTTTAGTATGTGGCTTTCTGGTGAATGGAATTTTCTCTCGAAAAAGGAATTTGCTGAAGTCACAGAAAAATGGAGGGGAAACGAAAAGATAACCTTGGACGAAGAGACCTTCAGGTTCACGCCCAAGTTCCCAAAAAACCTGAAAGATGACCTAAAAGGAGTCGGAGAACAATACCTGACCCACCCCCACTTTGAAGTATGGCAGGACTACCTACAAAGATGGTATCAGCCGTTAAAAGAAAAAAAGATACTCCTGTTTTTACCCTGCAGCTACACAAAGCCTTACTCAAATTCCAAGACCCACCAAAATATAATAAAGATAATAAGCGAAGCAGGAATTAGAAGAGTCATCCACGAAGTGATGTTAAGCAATGCTGGGGTCATCCCCCGGGAATTTGAAAACCATTATCCCTTCGAAAGCTACGACTGGGACGAGAGATTGGAAATGGAAGAGATAAAAAAGAGATACGTTGAAGTCACATCCCAAAGGATAAAGGGATACCTCAAAGCACACACAGGCCAATATAAGAAGTTGGTCTGCTTTCTTAAACCCGATTCAGACTCATATAAAGCATTAGAGGATGCTGCCCTGGAATTGGGAATCTCCGTCCACAACCTTTTAACCTCAAAAACATATAGCAAATTACAGGGGACAAAAAGCCCTCTGCAAGATGATTTATCACTCAACGATCTGAAAAAGGGATTGAATTGGCTACTGCAAGATTCTACATGATGGGAAACGTCGAGATCACGCATTCTATCACAGTTCAGGATGCCATCGCGAAAAACGGGCTAGCCGGCTCGGTGATTACGATGCGGCCAAACAAGATGGCAGTCGTCGTTGAGGGATCAGAAAAAAACATCCGCACCCTGCACGCAACTTTAACAGAAAATGACCTCGCAGATCTTACCCTCACAGACCTTGAGATGCGAAAGGACTCTTTCGTTGAAGAACGCCCCATTTCAAGAGAGGACTTTGAAGTAGTTGTAAGCTACCTAAAAGAAATCGAAAGAAACCTCAGAAGAATCAACATGCGGCTTGGAGCATTAGAGCAGGGAGTTCAACCAATAAGAGAAACTCACTCCTCAATTGACTACTACTCAGAGCAAAAAGAAGAAGAAAGAAAAGAGTATTCCTGGGATCAAAAAGAAGAAGCAGGAGAAACAGAACAGGAATCAGGCAGCGTATTATCAGACTTCTTCAATAACTGAAAATGAGAATCATCCCGGCAGTGGACATTTTAGACGGAAGATGCGCTCAGTTGGTCGGTGGAAAACCTGAGACCGCGGAATTCTACGGGGACCCGGTCAAAGTCGCGGCCGAATGGCAGAAGAACGGTGCTGAAGTACTGCATGTTATCGATCTCGACGCAGCCCTTTCATCAGGCGAAAAAAACAACAAAAAAGAGATTGTCGAAATCGCAAAAAAAACCAAGGTTGAAATCCAGGTGGGGGGAGGAATCAGAAACATCGATTATGCGCGCGAGCTACTTGAGACCCAGGTCGACAGGATTATCCTTGGCACCTGGGCACTACTCTTTTATCATGAAAAAAACCTGGAAGGCCTAGAAAAGCTAAAAGAGGATTTTGGAGCCGACCGCATCATGTTCGCAGCCGACTTCAGGAAAGGGAATGTCGTCTTGCATGGATGGCAGGAAGACTCCATCGTCTCGGTAGTCGACTTCATAAAGAAGACCGAAGAACTTTGCTGGGGCTTTCTCACAACGAACGTCGAAGTCGAGGGAAAGATGGGGGGAATCGATCTCGCAGCGATAACCGATGCTGTGTGCTCAACAGAAAAACCCGTAATCGCATCAGGAGGTATCAGCTCATACGTCGACGTCGAAAACATAAAGGCAACGGGTGCGTGGGGGGTGGTGATAGGAAAGGCACTATATGAAAAAAAACTGGACTTCAAAAAACTTCTAAAAAGAAAAACACATTAGAGCCCCTCATAGACTCTCTTTTAACCTGGAAATTCCTATAACGTATCTGTAAAAGTCGATTAACGATGGAAAGGTTCAGACATACAAAAGAGCATTTGGTTGTGGATAGAACTTCACCTGCTCCAGTGCTCGATGTAAAAATCAAAGAAAAAGAATCCAAACGAGTTCTAGGTGAACCCGCTTCCTTCATTCGCCAGCACGTAAAAGACAACCCTTTCGCATATATTCCTGGTGCCAAGGCAGAAGTAAACTGTGACACACCTTATGACGTGATGTTTTCTCAGCTCTCGCCTTTCGGACCTCTAGCATCAAATGAGATGCCTTACCCCCCAAGCAACCATGTTCAGGAAATGTTTAAAAGAACTGCGCCATTTATGGGCCAATACGTTCCAGTTGTTAGACCTCTTGAACAAAAGATTGCCAGATACATCGGGGTACAAGAGGAGAATGTATTGGCTTCAAATGGCGGGGAAAGTATCATCCGTTTAATGGTTAACGCATTCGAAGGACCTATTGTCTACACATCACCTGGTTTTGTAAAATATCCTGTTGAAGCGGGACAAGCAGGAGTAGAGCAACATGGTGTACAGTTAAATGATAATTTCAGCGTTCCAGTAGACGAAGTCGTTAAAACAGCAGAAGAAAAGGATGCTGGACTAATCCTCATTGATTCCCCCAACAATCCAACCGGGAAGGCTTTAGGTGAAAAGGATCTTAGAAAAATCCTGGATACTGGAAGGCCTGTGCTCATTGATGAAGCATATTTTGAGTTTAAAGGCAAACGTAAACCTGATGGCATTTATGATGAGAAAGCAGGATTTGATGCCTCAAAGCTCCTAAATGAATACAAGAACCTCTTCGTGTTACGAAGCATGTCAAAAGTTCACGCAATGGCTGGTCTGAGGTTGGGATACCTACTCGGAGATCCTGTAACACTCAACTATCTTAGGGGGCAGAACCTGACATTCCCAATAACTACTCCGTCCTTTTTTACAGCATTAGCCGCATTCGATGAAGAGAACCTCACCCATATGAGGGAAAACGTTGGAAAAGTCGTTGACGAAAGAAAGAGGATACACACTGAATTGAATAAAATTGAGGGTGTTGAGGCCATCGATAGTCAGACCAATTTTTTACTTGTTGAAACCACAAAATTGGGTGTTTCTCCGGGGGAGTTGTTTAAGCGGATGGAACAAGAGGATATCTACATCCGACCGATGCCCGAATTCAAGGGGAAGAAGGGTAGAAGCTTTTCTAGGATTACAATCGGTACACCTGAGATGAATAACAAAGTCCTAGAAATACTAAGGGAAATGTCTGATCAGAGATCTAGCGGGAGATGATCACTCTATCAACTGATTTTGGGGGGGGTTATTATATCAGCCAGATGAGGGGAGTTCTGCATTCCATTAATCCCGAGGTTTTGATAGAGGATTTCTATCACCATATCTTGCCTCAGAATATCTTGGAGGGAAGCTTCATCTTATCTCAGGCTTGGAGATATTATCCTAGAGGGACTATACACCTCGGCATCGTCGACCCGGGGGTGGGTTCGGCTCGAAAGGGGATGATATTTGAGACCGAGAACTGCTTTTTCGTGGGGCCTGACAACGGATTATTCGGCCTTGCCTTAGCTGAGCAACAAATCGTCCGCCAGATAGCAATAGATGAAGAAAAGATTACTGAGTTGATGTATACGGTGGTCGGAAGAAAAGCTTCAAAGACCTTTCACGGACGAGACATCTTCGCACCGACCGCGGCCTTGCTTTCGAGCGGTATAAGCCCTGAGCAGTTGGGGAAGAAGACAGATGAATTCGTCGACCTAAAGATTGAGGAGAACCAGGTGCTGCACATCGACAGCTTCGGGAACGTGATCCTGAATAACATAAGTGACTACAAATTGGGCGAAACATTGCATCTGTTCACCGGGAAAAAACATTTTTCAGCATCCTCAGTGGAAACGTTCAGTGATGCGTCACCCGGAGAATTGATTGTCTTAAAGGGAAGCCACGGATTCGTGGAAGTCGACGTAAACAAAGGCAGTGCCGCAGAAAAGTTGGGGGTAGAGGTCGGCGACGTGTTAAGGTTCAAGTGAGAAACATGCTTATTGACACCCACTGTCACCTGGAATTCGCAGAATTTGCGAAAGATAGGGAAAAGATAGTCGAAGACTGCTTGGCAAAAGACATCTTATTGGTCAACTCGTTGGTCGACTTGAAACAGGTAGAGGACTTCTTAGCTTTCAGCAAAAGTTATGAAGGACTTTATGTTACGATTGGCTGCGGACCGGTAGACATCACAGATGAGAGATTTGAGCTCGCAGTCGATCTGATAAGAAAACACCGGCCCGAAATAGTCGGCTTGGGTGAGGTCGGGCTCGACTATTATTGGGTGAAGGATGAGAAAAAACACGAGCAACAAAGGGTGTACTTCCAAAAATTCATATCATTATCCAAGGAATTGGACCTCCCCCTTGTTGTTCATTCCCGTGAGAGTGAGGAGGACGCGGTCAGGATCCTAGAGGAAAACGAGTTGCCTGCGATGCTGCACTGCTACTCTGGTTCGGTTGAGCTCGCCAAAAAGGCTATCAAGCTGGGCTGCCTCATCTCTATTCCGACGTCAATCGCATACTCGAATCCGAAAAAGGAGCTCGTCCGTCAGCTGCCTCTTGAGTCGATAGTCCTCGAAAGCGACGCCCCCTTCCTTGCGCCAACGCCAAAAACAAGGAATACTCCGGCTAACATCGAACTCAGTTGCGAAAAGATAGCAGAGATCAAAGAGGTCAAAAAGGAGGAGGTAGAGAAGGCGACAACGGAGAGCGCAAAAAAGTTCTTTGGGATTTAGATTATTTAGTTAGCACTTCCAGTATTTTTTCTCCGAATTCTTGTGCGTAGTCTGGGCCGGTCGCTGTTATGAGTTTTCCGTCTGCTACGACGTGATCCAGGGCGCGGACGTTGGCTCCGGCTGTTCTCATCTTGTTTAGGAAGGTGAAGTCATTTGAGGAAGACCAGGCAGTCACTTTTTTTCCTTTTAGAACACCTGCATTGGCTAATATGACAGGTGAGATGCAGATGGCTCCGACAACTAAACCGAATTTGGTCGCTTCTTTTGCTATTTTTAACAGCTCCGGGTCTTTGAAGTAGCGGGAGATGCCTGGTCCGGAAACAAAGATCACTGCGTCGTAGTCCAAGACATCGACTTCTGACGGGGCGATATCAACTGAGACATCCAATCCCATCACGCTTTTCGCGCCCATAAAGCCGGGGGATGTGACATAAATCCGATACCCGGCGTCCTCAAGGACTTTTCTTGGTTTCTTGTATTCTTTGTCTCGAAAATTCAGGGGGGCTAGTACCATCAAAACCTTTTTGGCTGACATTGGAGATTGATTAGGGAACAAATAAATAAAAAAAAAGTGGATTAATCCCTGCGGATTAGAATCCTTCGTGAGGCTGGATCTTCCACCCTTCAGCCGTCAGCACGAATGTAGTGTCTTTGTCAGGTACAGTTGTTGGATGCTTTCCATCGGCTCCAACTAGAACCATGTTTAGGTCGACTTTAGCGTGTGCAATGCTTTCAGATACTGTGATAGATTTAATATTCTGGGAGCAGGACTCAACGGTGACCGTCTTTAATAGGTCAGTTTTTTCCTTGAGTGTCTTTTGGTATTCAGAACTTCCAGGTACAAGTGTCGTATAGGATAGCAATTCCTCAACATCGCCTTTAAGGAGTGCCTCACAGTTAGCATCCAGTAACTCCTGAAAAACTTTTTCCGCTTGTATTTGAGAATAAAAATAAAATCCGAATAAGATTACGACCACAACCGTCAAGGCCAAAGCTACTTCTTCCTTTTTGATCATGGCTCCAACCTGGTTCGGTCCCTAGGAAACAATACGCATTCGCGGATGTTTTGGACTCCCGTTATCACTTCAGTCATTCGTTCGGCTCCGATGCTCCATCCGCCGTGGGGGGGCATACCGTAGCGGAATGCTTTAAGGTAGAATTCGAAGTTCTTTGGGTCCAACCCCCTAAGGGTGAGTGCCTCAACAAGCTGTTTTTCGTCGTGGATACGCTGAGCCCCGCTGGCAAGTTCTATCCCCCGATACATGAGGTCGAATGCCCCGCAAATCTCGGGTTTTGAATCGATTGGGCGGCTGTAGAACGAACGGACCTTGGTCGGCCACTCCTTGATGAAGAACGGGTCTTTGAACTCTGCTCCAAGAATCCTTTCGGCTTCAGTGGTTATGTCGTCGCCCCAGTTAAGTTTCAAACCCTTCTTTTCGAGGAGTGTGAGTACTTGATCGTATGTAAGTCTTTTGAAAGGTGTCTTGGGGGCTTCGATTTTTTGTCCGAGCAATTCAAGTTCCTTTTTTCTTTCCTCTAAGACTTCATTGAATATGTAGGCAGTCACTCCCTCCAAGTATTTCAGTACGTCTTCCTCGTCTCGGATAAAGCTTACTTCCACGTCCATCTGCACGATCTCGTTTAGGTGCCTTGTGGTGTTGTGGGTTTCTGCGCGAAAGACTGGAGTCACAATAAAAACCTTATCGAGACCTGTGCCCATCATCATCTGCTTATAGAGCTGGGGGCTTTGAGCGAGAAACGCCTCCCGCTCGAAGTAGCTTATCGCAAAAAGATTGGTTCCGCCCTCGCTTGCAGCGGCGATTATCGTCGGGGTGTTGAGTTCAATGAATTTGTGTTGGTAAAAATAATCTCGAAACGCCTTTTGTATCGTGCTTCTAATCTTAAATATAGAGGATACGCTCTCCTTTCTGACATCCATGAAACGATTGTTGAGCCGGGTATCCAGGTCTGCATCCACTTTTCCTGTCACGTCAAGGGGCAGAGGGGTGAGGGATTTGTTCAGTATCTTGATTTGGCGGGGATCCATTTCGACGCCGCCGGGAGCCTTGGGATTTGCCCGGACAACCCCTTCGACCAGTATTACAGACTCTTTGCTCAAGGAATCGATGACTGTCAGAATCTTTGGATTTGTTGTATCTTCTTTCGCAGTGACCTGGATTTTTCCCTCCCGGTCCCTGATTATGAGAAACTTGATTTTTCCAAGATCTCTTTTTTCGTGCACCCATCCTGCGACTTTTATCACTTTATCGTTCAATTCGGGTGTTACTTCATTGCTGTAATGCGATCTCACTTTTCTTCCCTTATCTATTTTTAATCGAATGTTATTTCAACCTCATCATCTGTCAGCGAGGAGACGAGTTTTCGGACGTTCTCGAGACTCATCCTCAACTTTGCTTTGTCTTTTTTGTTGACTTTCACTCTTTGGATTGTTGAGCCATCTGGTTTGTATACGTTGCTGATTCCTATGACTTGAGCAGGTGCGATGAAGTCATGTATCGTTGACCTCAAATCCCCGACGCCTATAACGCGCACGGGCTTGCCCAGTTTCTCAGTCAGCATCCGGATATTGGCTCCTCCTTTGCCGATGATTTTTCCGATGTCTTTTCTCTGAGTCAATATTACTATGACGTCGTCTGTCTCTATAGCTCGGTCGAATCCTATGCTTCCTTCGCCAATTTCAAAGAGCATCTTTGAAAGAGTGATATCAAGTTCCTTTATCTTTCCTTTCTCAAGTTTGTCTTCGCATGCTCCGCAAAGGATGCCTGTCTTAGCGCATAGGTCACAAATTGGTAAACTCATTTTTTGGGATTATTTTCCCAGGCTGATCTCCATGGCTGAAACCTTGACCATTCCGCGGTCGCCTTCGACTTCTTCTGTTGATATCTGGATGTCTTTCACCTGAACATCTTTTAGGAACCGGTGGCGGACATATTCTGCCACATCGACTGCCCTGCTTATCGCACGTCCGCGAGCCTTAATGATTACTGTTCCTTCTCCGCTGTTGAACTGGGTTAAGACTGCCATGACATAGCTTTTCATGTCTTTTTTCCCTATAAACACGGTGTTCTCGTTCCCGTCTCTTGACCTCTTTTGTATGGGCGTCTCTTGTATTGGTGTTTCCTCCACAGCTTCAACTGGTGTTTCTTCTATTGATGCTTCTTGTATGGGTGTTTCTTCTAAAGCTTCAACTGTGTCTAAATCTTCAACTTTGTCTACAGCTTCAACTGTGGTTTCTTCTATTTCGGTTGCTTCATTTGTCGCTTGGCTTTCTTCCATTTTTTTCCACCTCGGATTTTTCACTCACCTTTATGGCTCCGACGGGGCAAGTCGTCTCACAGGCCCTGCATAGGACGCATTTGTCACTATCCCCTGTGAGCTTTGACTTGTCCTCCACTATTGAGAACAAAGACACTGGACACGCAG
>JBDREA010000070.1:0-20076 GCA_043820265.1 Candidatus Altarchaeota archaeon
ACGTAGAAAAAGACAGGTATGCGAAAGATCCGTTCTTCTGGGTGAAATGACATGGAGGTCCTTTTATTTCAGCCCCCTCTCGAAACTAAAAAAGGGTTTTCATTTGCTGCGATCTCCCAGGGATTGATTGCACTTGGTTTATACCTTCAAAAACATGGTGTAGATGTAAAAATTGTACACTTTAACGGATCAAAAACTAATCTGAAGAAACGAGTAGAAGAAAAAATCAATGAATATCGACCCAGATACGTTGGGATAAATCTAAACTGGCATGTGCACTGTGCATCAGCGCTTAAGATAGCAGAAAAAACAAAACAAGTGGATGACTCCATTAAGACCGTGTTTGGCGGATTCACCGCCTCAGTTTTCGATAAAGAAATTTTTTCTTATCTGGAAAATAAGTCTTCATTAGAAAAGAAAAAACCATTTGTCGATGTGATTATCAGAGGAGATGGGGAGCGACCATTTCTTGACTTTGTAAAATCGGGGAAAATCCCAAGGGAAAATACGACTTTTGTCTCAGATAATGGGAAAAAAATAAGACATTCTCTAGGCTATGTGCAAGAAAGAATCCCCGACGTTGGTTTCGGTTCAGCAATCGACGAATTCATAGACGATTGGAAATCATATGTCTTGCGGAAAGGTTTACGGACTGCCATAATGGGAAAAGAAGAGACAACCTCTCATAATAGCTGGAGAGGGGAGTTCCATTTGAACATTGGTAAGGGTTGCCCAAACAATTGTTGTTACTGCGGTGGCGGACGGGACATACAAAAACGGATCTTTGGGAGGACCAAGTGTCTGTTCAGGTCAGTTGATAGGGTAAATCAAGATATTATTTGGCTCGCGGAAAACGGAGTCAAAACGGTATACCTGGACTTTGATCCGGATCCGGGTAGGAACTTTTATCACACACTCTTTTCGGAAATGGACAAATCCAATCTCAACCTGATCTTTAGCGCCTGGAGCGGACCATTGGATGACCACCTCCTTGGAAGGATGAACCGAATCTTTGAAGGCGTCGAAGTTGTAATCTCTCCGGAGTCCGGCTCAGAGCGCCAAAGAAGACTGCTTTTGAGGAGAGGTTACGGAAAACCCTACTATCCTAACGATAAGTTGGTTGAATTCTTCAAGAAATTAGATAGCTATGGAAACAAGGCCATGTGCTATTTCATCAGCGGACTTCCCTGGGGGACAAAAGAAGACTTTAATAAGACCCTCATTCTCGGCGCTTATCTGGCCTCGAAATTTCCCTCACTTTTCCTAAAAGAATATGATGCACGCATATCCGGAAATCTCTGCGCACCCCCCCTCTATGTTGAACCAGGTTGCCCCATTTCCCGGGCCCCCGATGTATTTGGGATGAAGGTTTATCGCAAAACCTTTGAGGATTATCTAAAAAATTGCATCAATGATAATTCCTCCCCTTTACTGGGGGCACATAACAGCCGAAATGTCGGCGAGGAGGAAGTAATTGATTCAAGCACTCGTTTCCGGGAGGTCGTAGAGGGGTGTTCCTCAAGTTCACGCATTTAAATCCTTTTCTTCCTATTTTTTCTTAATGGATTCTCATACTTTCCGTAGCATTGTGGCGAGAGTCAAGTGGCGGAGTGTGTTCTTGTTGATTGTCTTTGTCGCTGTTGTTGTGTTTCTCTTGTATCTTATAAGTCAGAATGTTACTCCTGGTTTCACGACTGATAATAATCTTGGCATCCGGGTTTCCGCTGAGCCATCTACTATCGAGATAGGCGATTCCGATGGCGCTAAGGTATCTGTCGAGGTCACAAACGACGAAGAAGCAGAAGACGTCACCGTGTCTGTCACTGCTGAGACCCACGACGAGAACTTCGTCTTCGGGTTTCCAGCCGAAAACGGAACCAAGGCATCAGAGGAAGGAGTCGTCGTTGGCCCAGGCGAGATCAAAAAAGTGGACTTCCAGGTATTCGCCTTAAAAGGCGCCCACGAAGGAACCTACTTAATCGACGTCGAAGCAAGAAAAGACGCCATCGACAAAGTCACAGAATCCATCTACGTGAAAGTGAAAAAGAAGGAGTAAGGATAGGGAATCAACTATCCACTATCGTTACCTTAACCATCTTGTCGCCTTTTTATTATTCCTTCCCCTTATGATTTTTATGACCGGCGCAGGATTCGAGTCTAAGGTTTTGGATGAGTTGTTTTTCCTCCGTAAGACCATGGTTTCTTTGAAGGAGGAGGTAGATTACCTTCGAGAGGAGATAGAGGACGCCCAACTATCCGAGGAGGAGAAAAAACTGGTCGATCAAACCCTCGACGACCGAAAACGGAACAAACTACTTTCTTCGAAGGAAATATTTGGGTGAAAGATGCCCCTCTATAACATCCTTTTTCATCGAAGCGTAAAAAAGTATGTTGACAAACTCGATTCTATAACTAAATCTCGCCTCAGGAAAGCGGTTGATGAGTTGGCAGAGAATCCAATCCCTCCAGCTTCCATTAAAGTCGAAGGATATCGTGACCAGAAGATTCGCAGGCTGCGCGTCGGCGACCACCGGATACTCTACGTAGTCGACCTCCAGGAAAAGGAGGTAATAATCGTCAAGATAGACAAGCGGGGAAGAGTCTATAAGCGGTAACCTACTCTATCGTTACTTTAATCATCTTGTCGCCTTTCTTTATGGATTTCGCGACGTCTATGCCTTCGGTTACAATCCCGAAGACTGCGTATTTGTCGTCGAGAAACGAGGCATCTCCTATTGTGATGTAGAACTGATTGGTTGCGCTGTTGGGGTCGTTGGTCCTCGCCATCCCCACGGCGCCGAGGACGTGGCGTAGTTCCGGATGAATCTCCAAGGGAATACGTTCATCTGATCCCCCGGTTCCCGTGCCTTTTGGATCACCTGTTTGGATGACGAAGCCGGGCTCCACCCTGTGAAAGATGAGGCCGTCATAGAATCCTTTCTCTGCGAGCTTTATGAAATTCGCAGTCGAGATCGGTGCACGTTTTTCATATAATTCGAATTTGATAACTCCCTTTTCCGTTTCGATAACCGCAAAACGGTTTCCTCCTTCTTCAGTCATAGCTGTATCCTCTATAATCGACGCAGTCTGCGTCGGCTCATTCTGATTAGGTTGCTGCTCCGTGCAACCAGACAAAAAAACCAAAACCGCCACAGCAAAAACAACCCAAAAAAACTTCATGCCAAATTATTGCGCTAAATATATAAATGACAGAATGAGGATTCGTGTTATTGTGGTGTTTCTATAGCAGCTAATGTTCTCGCCTTTTTTCTTATCCACACTTTAAACCACACTAATGCAATTGCTCCAGTTATTACACCGGATCCTGCCATTGCGTACCAGATTCCGTCTAATCCGTAGATTTTTGAGAGTATTATTGCTCCGGGGACTGCTATGATTACTACGCGGAAGATGGTGAATATCATTCCTGGTCTGCTGTCGCCTGCGCCTTGGAAGGCGGAGGATATTATTATCATTATTGCGGGGAACACGTAGACTAATCCCATTATCCAGAGGTATCCTCCTCCTATGGATATTACATCTGGATGATCGTTGAATACCGAGATTATGTCATATGAGAAAGCCATGAAGAAAAAGCCGATTGACTGCATCGAGATGAATCCTATTCCAAGCGCTTTCCAGACTGTTTTTTCCGCTCTCCTGTAATTTCCCGCTCCGATGTTTTGTCCGACGATGGTGAGTACTGCTGCGGCTAGTCCGTGGGTTAGCATTATCCCGAAGGAGTCGACTCTTAGTCCGACTCCGAATGCCGCTACTGCGTAGGGGCCGAATCCGGAGACGAAGTAGTTCATTATCAGAAGCCACAGGGCGACTGAGAGTTGGGTCAGGCTTGCCGGGACTCCGATGTATAGTATGTCGCGGATTATGCTGAGCTTTAATCGAAGGCCCCTAAGCATAGGTTTCACTAAGCTTTTTCCCATGGCAAAGTGGTGGAAAATCAATATTAATGCAATGCCTCGGGCGAATGCAGTTGCCAGCGCCGCTCCCTTCACTCCCATGGGGGGCACTATCCCCCAACCAAATATGAAGATAGGGTCTAGGACAATGTTTACCAGTACTCCTGCTCCCATTATCTTCATGGGCGTTTTGGTGTCTCCTTCGGCCTGCATGATGGCTGATCCAGCGAATGTGAACATGATGAAGGGCATGGACAGAAAAATGATCTTGATGTAGTCTAAGACGTATGGGATTGTGCTGTCATCGGCGCCTATCGCCCTAAAGATTGGTTCTGCGTATATTATCCCGATAGCGGATAATACGAGGCTTATCACGAAAGCGAGAACTAACAGGTGTTCTGCCACCTGGTCTGCCTGCCTGAATCTCTTTGCCCCGACTCCTTGGGCGATCAATGCCCCTCCTCCGATGGATAATCCCGCCGCAAGGGAGAAGACGCAAAACATCACGGGAAACGACAATCCAATCCCCGCCAAGGCGAAGGGATTGATCTTTCCGATGAAGTATGTGTCTACGATGTTGAAGCTTGTCTGAAGAAACATCCCTACGAGCACAGGCCAAGCCAGGATCAATAGGTTTTTTGTGATGCTTCCATCTAATACGTTGACTTTCGTTTGACGGTGATTCATCTTAGTAGGAGTTCAAGATTCTTTGTCGTAGGAGTTCAAATGAAATAGGAGAAAAAGTTAAAGAATCAGTAGGTATCCCCTTAGTTTCTCATGCTCGTTATCGTGTTCGGGATCCGTCCGCCTCGTTCGAGGAATTTTTTTGCGTTTTTTTCCGAGACTTCCATGACAATCGCTTTACCGAGGAGCCCTCCGTAGTCTACAGTGTCTCCTGCTTTTTTTCCTGGGATGGGGATGATTCTGACCCCGGTGGTCTTATCGTTTACTACGCCAATAGCGAGTTCGTCTGCGATGATCGAAGAGATCGTTTCAGAAGGTGTGTCGCCTGGAATTGCTATCATATCTAAGCCGACCGAACAAACTGCAGTTAATCCTTCGAGTTTGGCAAGCGTTAAAGTCCCGTCTTCGACTGCCTTCACCATGCCAGAGTCCTCTGACACCGGGATGAACGTCCCCGAAAGTCCGCCGACGTTACCTGATGCCATCGTTCCCCCCTTCTTCACAGCATCAACTAAAAGCATCAATGCTGCGAGGCTTCCGTGCCCGCCCATCTGTTCGACTCCCATGGCCTCAATTATCTCTGCCACCGAGTCGCCCACCTTTGTAGTGGGGGCAAGTGAGATGTCAACTATCCCAAAAGGTACGCCTAGGTTTTTGGCGAGTTCTCTTCCTATCAATTCCCCTGCTCTCGTCACCTTGAATGTTGTTCTTTTTACGACTTCTGAGAGTTCGGTCAGATCGCAGTTGGGATTTTTTTCTACGACTGCACGAACCACTCCCGGGCCCGAGACGCCGATATTAAGCGAGAAATCGGGTTCGCCGATTCCGTGGAAGGCCCCCGCCATGAACGGGTTGTCTTGGGGGGCGTTTGCGAACACCACGAACTTGGTGCAACCTATGCCGTCTTTAGTCTTCTTTGCTATCTCGATAATTGTCTTCCCAATCATATTGATTGCATCGACGTCGATCCCCGCCTTAGTGGATGCTACATTGACGAATCCGCACACTCTTTCTGTTTCTGCGAATACCTGGGGAAGCGATTCTATCAGTCTCTCGTCTGCCTTCGTCATTCCCTTTTCCACTTGGGCGCCGAATCCTCCGATGAAGTCGATTTCAGAATCCTTAGCTGCTTTATCAAGGGTTTTTGCTGTGTTCACAAAAATGTCTTCGTTTTCAAACGATTCAAGAAGAATAGAAACGGGCGTTACACTGATCCTTTTATTTACTATCGGTATGCCGTATTTTTCCTCGATTTTTTTTGCTTGGCTGACAAGCTTTTGTGCGTTGTTCTTGATTTTCTCATATACCTTCCTCTGAAATCTTTCAGGTTCAGAATCAAAGCAGTCCTTTAGGTTTATCCCCAAGGTCACAGTTCTTATATCGAGGTTGTGTTGGAGCGTCATGCTCACAGTCTCAAAGACTTCTTCGGTAGAAATGCTCATCTCAAAGAAAGATAATTAGACACGGTGCATCTTCTTAAAGATGTCTTCGTGCTGGACTTGAATTTTTAGGTTGAGTTCCTTTTCCAGCCCAACCATTTTTTCCTTTAATTCTCCAATATCACTTTTGGATTCTGAGAGGTCGGCCAGCATCGTCATGACAAAGTAGCCTTCCCTGATCCTCTGGGAGATGTCTTCGATGTTAATCTCTTTTTCGTATAATGCCTGCGAGATCTGCGCGATGATTCCCTTCTTGTCCTCGCCGATTACCGTGATAAAACATAAATCCTTTGTCATTTAGCTCACCTGATAAAGTGAATTGCAGCCAAATTTAAAAATACAGCCAATAAAATGCGATGAAATATGATTCTTATTTTTCGTTATCCTGTAACTTTTAAAGAACATGGGCGGATCACAAAAAGGAGGAGGAAGAACGGCTAGGAAGGCAGCAATCCCCGATACTGTCTCTCAAGCCAGTGTCCGTCCAAAATCGGCCCCGATCACAAGAGTTGAGAGCTTCATTGGATCAGATGCACCTGTAACATACCAGAAAGACCTTATCCATATCGGCCAAGATCCGACCGAGAAAAATGCTGATGGAAGCTATCTATGCTCGGTTGCGAATTACTTTTCTGCAAAAAGGTTTCAGGAAGTACTTGATAAAACCCTGAAAAAAAGGGAGTTTCGAGGTTTATTGAAGAACGATAATTTTCGAAGATTCTTCAATCTTGTGGGTAAGAAAATCTTTACCCAGGACATTTTGGTCGCCTCGCAATTTGGGATGCATGCATCAATTTCACTTTCAGCAATTGATTTAATCCAACAACAGATGGGCCAAGAAGGCCTAGAAAGATTTAAGAATGGCTCAACGGAACACGATGCATTAGTTGAGGCGATTACAGGAACCTATGTTCCCCTTGATACAAGAGGTGAAGACTGGCGAGTCAGAGTTTCAAGAGTCGATGAGTTCGAGCAAACCTACAGGCCTGCCATGAAGGCTCTCACACGGGCAAAAGTTCTACCGGAAAATATCAAGTTCTATGCTCCAGAACAACCTGTGGGACTTATGAGGCGTCTTCGAAAATGGGGTTGGCGCTGGATGCAAGACTCTATCGCCTACACCCAAGACGGCATGAGAGATGAGATCGAGCAAGCGAGGAAGTCTTTTTTATCGGGCAACCAATTTTTCCACAAGGACGGGGGCGGTAGGCTGATGACTTTGACCCAGTTCACAGACATTGGAACCGACATCTCTGATCCGGAAAAACTCCTTGACAGAGTCGACGAATTAACCGTGCGTATGAAGAAGACAAACCCAGAAGGAGTCCGAGAGTTTGAGTTCTTTGGAATAGATCAAAGAGAATTTTTCGGCAGAGTAGAGGAAGGGGTGTTCGGCATCGAGTCAGAACGATTTGTTGGAAGCCATGAAAGAGAGACTCGCACCACTGCAAGAACTATAGGAAATCTTCTCACTGGAGCAAGAAAGGCTGGAAGATCGGCGATATCAGGGATTAAAAGAGGACGTAGGGCTATTAGGAGGGCAACCGGGAAAGCCAAGCGAGAATTCACCTATTGGGACTTAACAGAGTTTGTCGATTGGGGCCGAAAAGCACAAGCAGTCGGGGCGTGGGTCCAAGGAGTTCCAAACGACGAAGCCATAAAAAGGTTTCAAGGCCTAATAGAGAAATTTTCGAATGCCCTAAGCCATGAAATACCTACAAACGATTTTGGAAACGATGCCTGGCTCACGCAGATGCACGGAGAACTTCGCGCGACAAGCCAGTTGGTGGAAGCCGAAGACTATGATATGGGATTGCAGGAAGCCTATGGTATGGACCATAAATCAGCAGGAAGCATCACGTTTGACCACAATAAGAGGATTTGGCGCCGTGTTTGGTTTGACTTGATGCGTCCTCTCAGGCCCCAAGAAAAACGAGCCAGGTTGATCTACGACCACTATGTCTATGCCGAAGGCGACATCAGAAACGGAAAGCTGCCTACTCCTCTAAAGCAGTGGAGTGGGCCAATTGATAGTCGCCCAAAAGTTGACTACTTAAACCTCGCTCGAAACTATCGCGCTCAGCCGAAATTTGATATAAAAGGAACAGGAGAGAGAAGAGAGGAATGGTTCATTGCCTATCACAGGCGAAGGGAAAGTGATGCGCAAGGAAATGATTTATTAGTTGAGCGGCGCCTTAGAAAAATCTTTTTTGATTCAGAATATTGCGGAAGAAATTTAGGGAAGGTAACCGACGACGAAGGTCGGATAATATTCAAAGAAATACTTGAGATCAGGACAGACGCACAAGCCCAGAAAAAGAGGGCATCCTGGAAGCGCCTTACAAAACCAGAGGCACAAAAACTATCCCGTGAGTACTTTTATTGGACTTGGGCGCGCGTCAAAGCCATGCAGACTTTAGGAATCGAAATGCCAGATGTCAGTCTTGTAGAATTGCGAGATGGCTCACAGTTTATCGAGCGAGAATTCATTAGAAAAAACTTTGAACCCACGGATTGGATACCCTCAACTGACTATGGAAACCTCGAGTTCGTACAAGGCCTCGGAGAACAGATGGGGCTTGCTGCGGCGCGGGGCCTGGTGGCTGGAAAAATGATCTTTGACAAAGGAGACGAACTCATAAAAATAGATCAAAGCAAACCGCATGCCGCCCCCAAAGACCATATCCTGGCCGATCCAGTTCACAGCTTTAGCTCTACCGAAAAACCCCTTGAAGAAGATACTGACAGATACAGCATTTATCTGGCAAAATTATTGCTTCGGGCCGTAAGAAATGGGATAGAAGATGATGCGAGCTTGGATAAAATAAAGAAGGCATTCCTGGGGCGCTTTACCGGGGAGTTGGGAAGAATACAAGATCATTATATAAGAAACTCTGAAAAGTGCGAGGCCCAGCCCGGTCAATGGAAAAAACAATGGCGGAAACTCTATCCCGGCAAATCAATATCGCCTGTTTCTATGAATCCGAAATGGAATATCTCCAATGCCTGGAAGCAGACCTTAAAAAGACTCGGACCGGCTAATCCCAGAGTAATCACCGAGTCAATTGAGCTAAATACAGATGCTATTTTTTCAGCCTCGATCTCAAAGATCACCGGGAAAGATTGGTTGGGAGACGAACTCGATGCAATCCTCGATGGAAAAACTGGGGCGTCAACCGTCAGTTCAGCAATGAAGGAAATATCTCAACTTGGGAAAACGGACTAACAAACAATTGTTTTACATGTAATCCGCCAAGCTTACTTGTTTGCTTAGGTCGTTTATGAAGAGGCTGTCGATTTGCATCGATAGGATTTCGAGCCTTTGTTTTAGATAGTTGTCTAGGTCATATTTTTTTGCGAGGTCCATGCTGTATCCGAGGTATTTTTTCACGCTTGCCTCGCTCACAGTTAAAAGGAGCTTTCCTCCGCATGCCGTACATTTCCCTGACAGTGGGATCCTCCTGTATTTTGCGTTGCATTTTACGCAGCGTACTTTCTGGCGGGTGAAAGCCCTCATGTTTCCGACAGTGTCTCTGAGGAAGTGGCTGTTTATGACGAGCGCAGCAACCTGCCTCTCGTCTGTGGCGCGGATTTTTTTCGCGACCGCAAGTTGTGCGTCGACCTTTTCAGCCATCGTTTTTAAGGTAACATACTTGGAAGTCAAGACTGGGCCGGTGATATCTGACGTGCTATAGGTGAACTTCACCTGTGAGAATGGGTGGTCTGCTAGAAACGTTTGGACTGTTGGGATAAAGACGGCAGATGGGTTGACCTGTTCTCCGGTTTTTTCGTAGAATTCGATGGGAAACCTTTCAATTATCTCAATCTTATGTGCTTCGTCGTCCACTTCCTTTGGATCCATAAGGGATGTTATGACAAGAGGTGCATCCATCTGTCCGCCCCGTTTTTCCGGCAGATAATATCTGCTGAAATTGAGAAGTGTGTCCAAGAAGAGCATGATCGAGTCCTCGTCTCCGTCGCAGTTCCTCCTTTTTGCCGCATGCCAGAAGGGGTGGGCAAAGCATACGTTCGCTTTCGTAAATCCGACGATCCGCCCTGTGATGCCTGCCGATGTGTGAGGTGCCAAACCCACTATCAAGTGGCCTAGTAGATCCTTTTTTGTCGAACAATTGTAGAACGGTTCGAGTCCATAGAATTTCGTCAGTAATTGATCGATGAATCTTGCGACTCGAAGAAGGTATTCCCCCGCTTTTTCTGGTATAACCACGTCCTGGACGAAAAGTTCAGCCAACTGTTCATCGTTTCCTAATGGATCCCCATTGATGTCCTGGGCGTATCCCAGTCGCCTAAGTTCTTCGGTGGAAACTCCAATCTCAGCCGGTTTGATGTGGGATAACGGAGCGTCTGTCGCATCGAATCTTATGGTCCCGTCCTTGAATACGTAGACGTTGTTTATCGCCCTCAATAAACCCTTTTCCAAGGGTTCGGGTATCTTGTACTTTGATATCATCCCCTTAACTCCCTTGACCTCGACGGTTCTTCCTATCCTATCCACTGAATTGCGCCAGATCTGTTGGATGTCTATGTCTCGGGTTTCAAAGTACTGCGTTGAAACCTTGCAGCGGGGGCATAAGTCCGCTGAGTGCACGCCTTGGCAGGAGGGACAGATCTTTTTAAGCGAGGATTTGGTGCTGCAGCGCTCGCATGTTGCGTTTATTCCGACGTTACCGCATCGGGGGCACTCATATCTGGCTATTTCCACGGATATCGTGTTCTCCTGTGAGGCGACGTTCACACTTCGTTCCCTTCCCCCATAGTCCTTTATAGGAAAGAGTGCGTGAACTGCAGGCTGCATCTTCCTCTCTTTGGCTTTCTCTGGCCTTCCCATCCTGCAGCCAATGTATGTTCCGGACTTGGATTTGACTGGATAAGGGGCTATTTCAGCTAAGGCATCCAATGGTTTTCCCGAAGAAATTGATTCAATCTTTTCAAGGACTTTTTCTTTACGTATTTCGTCCAACTCCCCCTTTTCGTTCATGAGATCGAGGGTCAGAAGAAGAGGTCGATACTCAGAAATTACCAGTGTCTCCCCCCTCTTTTGATGCGGTAAACCAATTCTTTCAAGTATCCCCTTCCCCTTTTCGTCGTATGGGATGGTAAGTGTCTCACCTAAATCGCCTGTGAAAATATATTCAATGAGCTCGATCAACTCCAAGAGACTGATATCTTCATAGCGGTAGGTGTATCGCGGGTGAAGAGGGACCTTAGATGCTAAGCTGATCTGAACCGCTTCATCCGGACTGATCAACCCATTTGGCGTAATTCCTCCGGCCTTAACCAGTTCCTGCTCCCACCACTGCTCACAGTATCCCGCGGGGAGAAGTGAGGTGTTTGTCTGCAAAAAGTCGCCATAAGACACTAGCAAGTCTCCCAGAAAGAGAATTTCATCGAGATCTTTTTCTATCTCCCTAGCCATCTCAACCGATTCGACCCTCAGCACATCTCCGTTTTTTAGCCTGACGATTGGCCCCTCAATGGAGTCGCAAGCCGTTATGATACAGCCCTTGCCAGGCCGCTCCACCTTTAGCTGAGTTCCTGTTGCAATAAACCCTCCTGTTAAGACCATCGTAGCAGGGTGAATGGCTTTGGCTGCGATGCCTGTAGCCCTGGTTTTTCCATATCGAAGGCGAAGGGCTCCCTTGGCTGAGGGACTGGCAAAGATTGGTCTGCCCCCCACTATCTCGCTCATAAATTTCCCCTTGGGAGTTACCTCTTGGGTTTCGTCTTCGTCTTCTTCTAAAAAATCCCCATCCTGTTTTCCGGGTTCCGTTTTCTTTGATATGTCTTTTAACCAACCCCAATCCAATCCAATGTCTTCGGCGTGCTTTACGACCTTCTTTGATTTTTGTATCACACCTTCTGCAAGAACCAGACACATCCCCCCCCTTATCCGGTTGGTTTCGATCCTTTTTAAGTCCCGGTGCACGCTGACTTCTCTTTCCTCTGTCGGGTCTCCGTCGACGCAGACCGGCAATTTTGACACAACCTCTCTTATCTCCTGGTCGGTCGGGAAATACTGCAGACGAGAGGCGAATTCGTGGTACAACTTGATTTCTTCGATGTATCTTTCGATTTCGTCGGGAGTCGGCCGGTAATCCTTCAATCCCAGCCTGTTTCTTATATAGTCGCCGACAAGAACTGCCAGTCCCTGGGCTGTGCCGCCTGCACTTCTAATGGGTCCAGCAAAGTAGATGGACAGATACTCTGACCCGTCCGGATTGGTTCTTACAGCAACTTTGGATATGCCTTCAATCGGTGCCGCAACGACTCCTTCCGTCAATATGGCAAGCGCCGTTCGAAGCGCCTGTTCTATCTGGTTTTCCCTATCCTTTCCTGTTAAAGGTTTGTTCCCTATCAAGTATTCAATAATCTCTGAAAGATTTTCTCTGCCAATCTCCCTGATCTTTTCAGCGATTCCCGGGGGACCGACAAGACCCTCTACTCTGTCTGCCAGATCACCAGCCCTCTTTGCTTCGACAATACTATCTGGGTCAAGGTTTTTCCCACGAGCGGACTCTCCAACCTGATAAAGTTGAGCGATCCCTTTTTCTAGTTCCCCAAAATATATTTCGTATTTTTCGCGCATTTTTTTTATGAGTCGAAGTGCAGGATGCTCACTTCATGATTTTGCAGGTTGATGACGGGTACGCGGGCAGGGGTCGGCTCGTGTCCCAGTTGTTCCTGGTATTTCGTTCTGCCCTGGAAGGTTCCGCTGTTGATTATCTTCACCCCCCGATAATTTGTGAATCCATTAGTGTGTACGTGCCCGCAGTGGAGAATGTCTGGAACCTCTGAGATTGCCATATAATCCGTTGTTTCCGGGGCAATGTTATCCCTACCGAATGTTGGCGCAAGATGCCTTCTTTTAAGGTACTCTACCATGGCGGTCTCAGGGTTTCTGTAGCTTGCGCTCGATAGGTTTCCTATCACTGAGTCAAGTGTCGTACCGTGATACATGAGTATCTCTACCCCTTCTATCTTCAGGGATATGGGATTTCCCGTAACGTGCACATTGGAAAGCCCATACAATCGTTTACCTAAATCTTTTGGCAACTGGGGTTGGGGCTCGGCCAAACGAACCGCATCGTGGTTGCCCATGCAGCATACGACTTCAATGTAATCCGGGATGTTTTCGAGAAGCGATGCGAAGTGATCGTATTGTTCGTAGATGTCCGGGATTATCAGTTCCTTTTCCTGGTTAGGGTATATTCCGATCCCGTCGACTAGGTCGCCTGCGATAAGGATGTATTTCAGACGTTCCGCGATATCCTTTCTACCGTGTTTTAGGTTAACCCATTCAATGAAGTTTCTGAACTCTTTTTCCATGAACAGGTAGCTTCCCACGTGGATGTCTGATAACAGTGCCGCATACACCTGTTTTTCTGCATAGTGTGGGTTGACGTTGAAGGGGATGTCTGGTTGACAGATTTCATTTGCGATGAAGAGGTTGTTGCTCTTAACCCCCTGAATACCGATTACCTCATCTAGAAGTATCGAATCAAACATCAACTTAAGCTGAGGCTTGTCTTTTTCAAGCATGACAGTCAAGCTACCTGTCGGATCCTCAACCTCCAAAAATAAGTATCCCTTCTTTGACTCCCTCTTTTCCGTTACCATAACTATGATCGTTTGGGCTGTCCTTTCCTGGCTTTTTCCTATCGCATTGACAGTTGAGTTGCTTCGGAAATTCATGCGCTGTTGTATTATGGATTTTGCAAGCTCGAATTTTTTGTTGAAGTATTCCAAGAAGTTCTCGATCGAGCCATCAGAAGTCGACTTGTTTGTGACATCTGAGTCTGTTTTTATCTCGAGTCTGGATTCCATCTGTTTTGCGGGGATAAAGATTGATTCTCCGCTGTCCGCCTGCCCCTCAGCTTCGATACCTCCTTCTTCGCCTGGAGTTGAAGCCTTCTTTGGTTCGCCTGGGGCGGCTGACCCGATAGACCCCTCTTTTTGGACTGTTATCTCCTCCGAGGCCGCTTCTATCTCCTCTTCGGTTTCGATGAATCTCTCAAGGAATTCATCTGAGACAAACAGTATGCCCTCCGACCTGGCCTCCCTTATGATTTCGTCCAAGTCAAGCTCCAGCTTCACAATCTTTTCGACGCATTCCGGACTTGCAATGAGGGCTTCGGAAGAAAACCTCTTAACTATCCCTTTTTTATCTGACACCCCAACTCACAACCAAATTCTTTGAGGGTATTTTATGTGTGAGTCAGAATTAAAAGTAATAGCGAATAGCGCAAAAAGTAAGCAATTATCTGGCGCTATTCGATACACTAGGTTGCTGAAAGCTACCTGTGTATGAAACTTTGCTGTTTTCAATATATTGAATCGCCTCTTAGACTCAATTTTGCGGCGATTCACTATAAGACTAATTCTTCCTGGTTGCATGGTGAATTGATGCGACCAATAAGCTGAGAACCAAAACAACCAATCCTTCTGTCTTCATCAAGCCTCCTACGCCCTGTTTAAGTTTCTCATAGGTCAATATGTCTACATAGAGTTTTGGGACGAAATTTTCTAGCCTAATAAGAAAATCGAACTGGTAGAAGATCGGATCAAATGGAAAAAACAGTGCCATTGGGCCGCCTAGATCCAGAAGTATATGGCTTGCCACAAAATACAAAGATAGAGCTCCAAGCCTTCTTGCTTGTGGATTTTTTTTGATTGAAAGGAAAGCGTAAATCAAGAAAGCAACCACAAAGGGGAAAAAAACATTTGCGAACGCTTCTCTTCTCATCCCGAAAAACCGGTCCAAATCAGGAAGGACAGCTAAAAACAAAAAGAATGGCAAATGCTTCCGTTCCACCTTTACACCAAGCACCAGCAAGATGGCATAGGGAACCAGCAAATGAAAGATCAACTCCATAAGATCGACCGAATAGATTATTAATTTTGGTGAGTAAATATTCCCTTCTACTATATTATACTTTTAGTGAATTAGAGAGTTGAGGTGGTAGATATGTCAGATTATGGATTGGAAGCCGGAATTAAAGCTCCTGAATTTTGTTTAAAGGACTCCTTCGAAAAAGAGGTATGCCTTAAAGAAGCCTCTGGGAAGTGGGTGGTCCTATACTTTTATCCAAAAGACAATACTCCCGGTTGCACGATCGAGGCACTAGATTTCTCATCTCTGAGAGAGGAATTCAAAAAGGAGAACGCAGTAATCTACGGCATCTCAAAGGACAGCTGCCAAAGCCACCAAAGATTCATCGACAAACAAGGCTTAACGATCACACTTCTAAGCGATCCCGATGCAGAAGTCCAAAAACTCTACCATGTCTGGGCCCCGAAAAAATTCATGCCGCTGAGAGCCGGAAACTCCGGCCTTAAGGCTGGAGAGGAGGCCGCGGCCAATCCGGCTCTCCGGCATGAAACTTCGGGCGTCAGCCCGAAGTTATTCATGGGAAAAGAGTTCCTGGGAACAAAAAGAACAACCTACCTCATCGACCCAAAAGGAGTAATCCGCCACACCTGGAAAGACGTCAAGGTAAAAGAACACGCAAAAGAAGTACTCGAGAAATTAACAATCGAAAAATCCCTTCCATGAAATCTGACACCGACTTCTTCGAATCCCTAAAGTTCCAGTTCCCATTCAGAAGATACCAGGCGATAGCCTTAAACATCTTCTCTGAAATCTCAGCCAAACAAAAAAAGTTCCATATCGTAGCTCCCCCCGGTTCTGGAAAAACAATTTTGGGGCTTGAGATAATCAACAGATTCGGCCGACCTGCAGTCATCTTTTCTCCCACAACAACCATCCAGGAACAATGGAAGGATAAACTGAAAATGTTTCTTCCAAAAGGTTCAAAAATAAATTTAATTGCCATCTCGAGTTCTGATTCAAAAAACATCAAGATCATAAACACCTTGACTTATCAGTCCCTTTCTTCACAAACCGAAAACAAGAATTTTTTAGTGGAAGCAGGCATCACATACTGGATTAAAGACCTAACAAAAAGGAAAACCGAAGAAGAAGCCCGAGAAAGAATCGAATTGATGAAAAAAACCAATCCCAGGGCGTATTCCCTGGAGATATCCAAATACTCGAAAAAGGCCAAAGACGATATGCTCTCAAACCCAGAATTCGATGTAAAAAGCGTATTGCATTCAAACGCAAAAAAATTAATAGACGATCTGGTGGAAAAAAAAGTTGGCGTAATAATACTTGACGAATGCCACCACCTACTCGACTACTGGGCCATCGTCCTAAAACAATTGATAAGAGAGTTACCAGACGTTTTTGTCGTGGGATTGACTGCCACACCCCCGGTTCTAGCAGAGGATGACGAACTCGACAACTACCTCAGCATCGTCGGAGAAATAGATTTCGAGATTCCAACACCTGCAGTAGTAAAAAACGGAAACCTCGCACCCTACCAGGATCTAGTCTACTTTGTCGAGCCCACAGACCCTGAAAAAAAGTTTCTCAGAGAACAAAGAAAGATCTTTCTTTCTCTTATGAAATCAATCTCGGAAAATAAGGAATTCATAGACTACATCCACAATAAGACCGTCAATAGAACGGATAAAGAAGGAAACAAAATCAGTTGGGATGCATACCTGTCAGACCACTATTTTTTCAGTATAGCTTCAGTCAAATACTTAAATCTGTGTGGTGCATCTCTCCCAAACGATATCTATATCCCTCAAACCGAAACAGAAGAACTAACAATCGATGAGTGGTTGGTTATCCTGGAGGACTTTTGCCTAAACCATCTCAAACTCAGCGACGAAAAAGAGGATATACAAGCCCTAAAAGACATTAAAGCAGTCCTCAAGAATCTGGGCGTCGTCTTATCTGAAACAGGGTTTCGAAGCTACATTTCACCGATCGAGAGAATCATTTCCTTCAGCGACGCAAAACTCATAGGATTAACCGACATCCTAAGAGTGGAATACGAGCACATGGGGGATCGTCTAAGCGCGGTAGTCATAACAGACTTCGAAAAATCTAGTTCAAGAGCGTTAAAAACCATAGAGGGAATATTGGATCCCGAAGCAGGCGGAGCGGTAAGGGTCCTAAGGTTTCTGGTCTCAGATAAAACAACCAACAAATTAGACCCAGTCATGGTCACAGGAAAATCCGTATTAGTAGATACAGACTTCTCTGAGGAGTTTATCAGCCGGTCAAAGGTATGGTTCGAAAAAAACAAATTAGAGATACAACTACAAATCAAAAAGACAAATGATCCGCTGATTTCTGAGATTAAAGGAGAAGGAAGCGATTGGAGACCGAGAAACTACGTCCGATACGTGACCTGGCTTTTCGATCAAAACATCACAAAATGCATCATCGGGACAAGGGGGCTTTTGGGTGAGGGATGGGATAGCCTGACACTAAACACACTAATCGATCTGACTTCGGCCGGAACCTATGCCACCGTAAACCAGATAAGGGGACGTTCTCTGCGCCTTGATCCAAGCTGGCCGAAAAAAGTAGCAAACAACTGGGATATCGTCTGCATCGCCCCAGAAATCCCCAAATCCGGTGGCGACTTTCGGCGCCTAAAAAGAAAGCATTCGCATTTCTTTGGGATAAACGAGAAAGGCGAGATTGTAAGGGGAATCCAACATCTCGACAAAAACCTTCCCGCCACCTTGTTCATCAAGGGTTTCGCGTGGATGCAATATTCACTCATAAACAGAAGATCAATCCACAAAGCGGGCCGCCGAAACGAAGCATACGAATTGTGGGGTGTGGGAAAATCCTACACAAACTTTGTTGAAAGGACAACCGAGCTGAGAAAAGAAGACGTCAAACTGAAAACAGCCTACACATTCAAACGAAGCCTGAAAAGATTGCTATACCTAATGGTCGCAAACTTTGTTGCATACTTTTACGTGATATTCTATCTTGGCGCCCACGCAGACATATTCCTCGCTGCTCTCATCGCAGTATTCATGGCGTCTCTCGCATCAATAAAATACACATGGATTTACTTCAAGAAAAGCTTTGTTGACCTGCCAGTCGACTCCTACCTGCTCGACTTTGGACGAGCAGTTCTGGGAGGACTAAACAGCTGCAACTTCCTCGAGAACAAATGCTCACCTGACAACTTAAGAGTCGTTCTGACCCCCGACAATTATTACAGAGTCCACTTAGACTACGCCTCCTCAAACGACACAAAAACTTTTTCTAATACATACAAAGAACTTATGGATCCCATCGTGAACCAAAGATACCTGATCTCAAGAGAAGAATACTCGTTGGACATGAATTTCTTCTCCCCCCTTTGGTACACGTTTTTCGAGCTTACAAGAATCCTTCGAAGAAACAAAAAATTCTTCCACCCTGTACCATCGATATTCGGACAAAAAAAAGAATACGTCGAAAAATTCACATCCTACTGGAAAAAATACGTCGGGGGAGGAAACATCGTCTACACCAGATCGCCTGAGGGCAGAAAAATTCTCCTCCAACACAGAATAGAAAACAGACTAGAAATCGGAATCAACCAAACAGAAATCTGGAGATAAAATAAAATTTTCTCATTTTTCTTTTTCCCCTTCCCTGTTATTTTCAATGAAGCGAGTTTTTGCTGGTCCCGGACAAAGGAATCGTCATGCAATGATTGATTTTGAAGCAGCTAAAGCCCAAGCGATTCTTGATAGCCCCCTACCCGAGCCGATAGCTTTGGAGGTTGGCCGACGTCAACAACGAACTCACCTAAATTCCTGCGCTATAAGTCTGTCTCATCTCGAACACATGCGTTTTCCTGAATTAGTCGAAGCCAAGATTCTAGCGAACATGATGTCGCCTGCCACCTGGCAGCTCGCCGAAAATATCCAGACGACTGATGAAAGCGGAGCTAACCCCTTGGCAACCCGGACGGTCCTTAATAACTTGAATCAAATTCAACAGAACAGCTTTGCCATGGAGGAGGAGACATCCATCTTTAGAAAATGGGGTTGGAGGAGTATTTCAGAGGAAGAAGGAAGGCTTGGAAGAGAGGAGGTTCAACAAACCATACGGGGCAGTTTGGAAGGTGGAAGAGCACTCATAGATTTTGTTGTTGGAAATTACGGCTTACCGGCAGAAGTTAATGAAGAGCTAGTTGAAGGTGGAAAATTACTCGATAAAGCCGCGGAAAAGAATAGATGGTGTGTGTATCGTGATCAAATGATAGACGTCAGCCTCGCCCACGGCAGAGTCCGGAAAGACGGGCGCGGGACCCAGACCTGTCTTGATGCCGTAACCAATTCAGCTGGCCTCATAAGTGCATCAACGAAAATATCCCCTAATAAGTTTGTCGTGTTCGGTTCACCAACCCATTACATCCTCTTTGTCAACGATGGAAACGGGTTTTTCTTTCAGAACAAAGACTTTTTCGATCGAAAGGACATGCAAAAAGGAACTCATCCGAGAACGAAGCTCCCAAACGGTGAACATCACAAACGAACATTCGAGCTAAACGACATTGACCGAATCATCACCTCCTATGGGGTTTATATGATAAAGGACGGAGTTTCAACGATACCTAAAAGGGAACTTGAAGGGCATCTCAAAGCCTTCACCGATTTCCTAGGTTTCGTTCCGGACCAACTCGCGCAAGCTGGACATGTAACCTACAAAAAAAGGGAGTTTCCTCAGGTAGACTTTTCTGCAACTAAGTCAGCTGATGATGTTCAACGTATTGTCCGTGAAATGGCGGCCAAGCATCCCGGCTCCGTCTTCGAGCAGGCGTTATATGCTTACCGCAGCCTCGATGTCGAGCACCCGGAAGCATACGCCATGGCTGCTCTCCGAGACGCCACAACCCGAAAGCATGCACGAAAGGTTAGAAGTGTCGGCGACGCAGTAGACATTGTGAGGGGGATTAAAGGAAACGAGTCGATTTTTAACTCTCTTGAAAGACAAGCCCTCCCCGACGAAGTCCTCCTCTTCAAAACCGGAAGCCACCGCGATAAGGCATTGCTCCTCTACTCACTAATCCACCACTCAAAGGGAATTCTTCCCTCAGAAAAAGGGAATCTTTCCCTCGTCTATACCGATACAGCCAGCTACATTA
>JBDREA010000071.1:0-3218 GCA_043820265.1 Candidatus Altarchaeota archaeon
TTGCATGATCACCTTATGGAATACCCAAGACAACCTCCCGGCATCAAGGAAATTAAACCGGAGAATGGGGAGGTAACAATCACATTTTCAGGGGATGATGTCTCACAGGTTATTGGTCCAATAGTGGAAGCGGCTTCAATAGTCCCAAAAGGAACTGACGCTTCAGCAAAGAGGAAAGTATCTGTTGCCAGAGAAAAACTCACGATAATCACAGATGCGGTGCTATCTAGGATAGGGCCCACAATAGACCACATTACTGAACCCCTGTTTGTTGATCCAACAGAAGCAAATCAATTATTTTTATGGGCCTGGGGGGGTTTTATGGGAAAACCAGAAGATATAATAGTCCAAGACCCATGCTCAATTCAGGAACTTGCATATGAAAAAAGAAAGAACTTACAAGGGAAATCCTAGATAGGACGTACCAAATAATCCCCACCCAGAACTGAAAACTAACTTATCCGAACACAATCTAAAACCCCCACAGTCGGAATCCCATCAAACCACCCCACACACCAAGAATCCTTAAACAAACCCCAAAAAACCTTATAGGCCACATCCCCAAACTTCGACAAATCAACCACCAATACAAACTAATGTATAAGAAAACTATAAAACCTTTATCTTTTATATAGCAAACACACCCAATAGGAAAACCCTAAACAACTATTTCTCTACTGTGGGGGTGGAGGGGAAAAAGAAGGGGGAAAAATGGCCATAACTATCGATTTATCGAATTTGCCATCTCATTTATATGAGGTGGGTTTAACACTTTTAAAAAAATCAGATCTATTTGATTTTAGAAGCAACAAAACTATTAACATATTAAAATCTGATATCATAAGTAGAGATCGAAATGATAATGTGATATCCCTCATCATTGTGGGTGTTTCAATAGAGTATATCCTCAAGTCGTTTTTACTTCAAAAAGGAGAAAACATTTTTAAAAAGTATTCAAAGACAACCATTGATTTTAATGATGGTTTTTCTTTATTTGACATTTCTTGCTCTGGTAATCCTCAATTAGAACAACTCCTTCAAGATGAGGGTATTAGGAGAATCGGTGAAATAAGTACAAAAAGATTTGATAATTTAATTGATCTAATAGATAACCTCAAAATGGATGAAAATAAAAAAAAGATATTAAAAAAAGGGCTAGAGAAATTTAAAACGCAAATTCGAAACAGATTTATTCATTTAGATATTGGAGTAATACAAGTATCACCAAATAACTTTAACAAATGTTACATCCCTGCATTTAATATAATGTTGGAAGAATTAGGAGATTCCTAAGGTAAATATTTACACAAATGACCTCTAATTCCTTCTATTTTTTTTCCTATTGTCTGTTTTCTTTTATTTTTTATGTATGCGGTAGAGTTTTGTTTGGTTGCTTCCCCTTGAGGGTAGGCGGATGGTTGGTTTTTCTTATTCTTGTGTTTCTATTATTTTCTTAATGGTCGAAAAACGTCTCTCTGTTTCCGATGTCGAGAATCTTAGCTACTATGATTTTATGGGTTTTGTGGGTGTGTCGTTTTTTTCGATTGGGGGGCCGGTTTCGACAATAAAGCTGGCGAAACACTGCGGAGTAGGCAAAGACAGTAACATCCTTGAGGTTGGCTGTGGGACAGGATTCAATGCGTGCCAGATAGCTAAGGAATTTGGGTGTAGGGTTACAGGAGTCGACATCGCGGAAGTATCGGTGCAAAGGGCAGTGGAGCGGGCCGTTAGAGAAGGCTTAAGTGACAAGGTCGGGTTTCGGGTGGCAGACGCTTACAAGCTCCCGTTCGCTGACGAGTCCTTCGATGTCGTATATACTTCGTTCGTTTCGCAGTTTTTAGATATGAAAAAGGCATTAGCCGAATTCAGGCGCGTCCTAAAATCCGGCGGAGTTGCTGGTATAAATGAGATGTACAAAGACGCAGAAATCCCGGCGGAGCCCGCCACAGAAATTTCTGAGGCCGAAGACATCCTTAGAGAGATTACGGGCCTCCCCTTTAAGCTTCGCACTCCAGCTGAATGGAGTCAAATATTTCAAGATGCCGGATTCGCCAACGTCGAAGTCCGGATGAGCCAAGAATATGTGGGTATAAAAGATTCACTTCAGGTGATTAGAGAACTCGGCGGATTTGGAGCCCTAATAAAAACACTTTTTAAAACCTCCAAATACGCCCTACAAAGCAAAGTCATCCGCAGCCGATTCGCTAAACTCCAAAAAACCAAGGTAACCTTCATGAGAAAAAAATCAACAGCCAAACACGTAGGATACGTGCTCGCAACCGGGAAAAAATAAGCTTTCCACTTACTATTGTTTTTCTTATTCTTGTGTTTCTATTATTTTTTTGTGTTGTTATGGCTTCGGAAGTTTTATCCAGGCGTTATTTTTTGACCGCCGGTTTGTTGGGTGCGTTCCTTCTAGGCTACGGTTATTATCTTCTCTGGCTGAAAGGCGACACCCGAGGCTGGATATTTCTGATCTTGGCAGTCGTTAACTACCTAAGAGTGCAAAGGAGGATAAGGAATATGGATTAAATCTTTTTTCTACTCGATTATCAATCCGCCGTATCCGACTACTTGGCTTTTGTCTCCTGTGATGTCTCCTGAGGTTTTGTAGTCGATGAGTATGGCTTTTTTGGAGCCGAGGAGCTTTGCGGTTTCTATGACTATGGCGACGGGTGCGAATCCGCACATGCTTATGTCGTAGTCTCCAACTACTTGAAATAGGGTTTTTGAGTCGAGGTTTAATATGGCTTCGATTGCTCTTTTGTCGTTCTTTTCAGCCACGTTCTGGGGTTCGTAGTGACTGAAGTCCGTTGATGCGACGAGCATTATTTTGTCTTTTCTCGTTTTTATCGCTTTTGTCAATGCTTCCGCCACGATTTTGCAGAGTCGGAGGAATGCCTGGTCGGGGTTGTAGTGTCTTATCGCAATCGGGACGAACTGGAATTTGGGGTTGAGGTATTGGATGAAGGGAAGCTGCACTTCGATGCTGTGTTCATTTCTGTGGGCGAGGAGATCGGCTTCGATGAGCGAAGTCTGAGAGTATATCTCTTTTGCAAGGTCTGAGTCTATTTTGGCATCGCCTAGGGGCGTCTTCCAGATTCCCTCGTGCATTATCGAGAAATCCGGTCCGTATCCTGTGTGGTTGGGTCCAAGGATGATGTAAGTGTCTGCTGGCATTGCGTGTGCGTATACCTGGCCTGCAACCCCTCCAGAGT
>JBDREA010000072.1:0-15310 GCA_043820265.1 Candidatus Altarchaeota archaeon
TGACACACAAACTTAAAAAGCCTAGTTTCACCATAGTATAACACCATTTTGGGGACTCCCTGAACACGATGTGTAACCTTCCCCAAACACGGTTACACATCGGAGTCCCACATCAAAAAATAGAGGATCGCAACAGAGCTATTCAAACAGAAACTGTCAAGCTTAGAATTGAATTTGGACCTCCCCATATCTCATCTGCATTTTTATCATCCTGCCCATCATCCTCCCATCCACATAGTATGCAGATTTCGTAACCATCTCTCTCCCCCAAAGTTGGATAACCACATGATGGACAGCTATAATTCCAAATCCTGTCCCCTAATGCGATTTTCTGAGATTGTAAGAAATCATCGAATTTCTTCCTTCTCTCTTTCAAATCATTCATCGTCTATCTTTTATGCCCTCCCTCATTTCTTTTTGTTTTTCTATTTCGAGAAATCCTCCCTATTCCAATTTACTATTAGGTATATACAAATCCCGAGGATTATCCCTAAAAGGATTGAGGAAATGAACGGTAACGATAGTATGCATACAAATGAAACTGATGTGACATGTCTTGCTTCTTCAAATATGTCGCATATGCCTGACTGCATCACAAATACTGGCAGAAAGATGATTTTCTCAATAAAGGATATGGATGATGGCTGACTCTGTGCCATTCCCCCAAGTCCTTTGATTAATAGCCATATCCATGAAATTATCGTCCAAAATAAACCAACTAAGCCCCCAAGCACTCCTGCAACAATAAGCCCTTTTTTCCTCAATTTATGTCAATCCCCCTTGATAGTTACCGATTAGACCTCCCAATAATATATACCCTATAAACGCTAAGTTTTCCACTGCTTTATCTAGCTTTGGTGGAAAACTTGCGTGTAACTATCGCCTGTTAGAGGAAAAATATTACGGCGATAGTTCACATCCAATAAAGCATTGTGGGGAGTTGAACCCAGTGCGTAAGGTTCGGCGGGAGCTTTTATCTTTTATATATCTTGTCGTGGTGTTCGTAATCGAGAAAGGAGACAAAATCCCTGGATTTGTCATAGCTGAAAACAAGTACATAACTGCCTGCTAAGTGGACTCGTTTTTTATCCTTCATGTCGTAGCGTAGGTTTTTATAGTGTTCGATGTTTGGTGAATCAACCACTTCAAATATTTTTCCCATTACTGCTTCATAGGTAGTCTTGTTCTTTTTCAACAGTTTTTTCAGTATTTTATGGAGGGGAGGTTTGATTTCGAATTCACGCATGTTCAATGCTCTCCCGGAGTTCTTCAATACTCTTAAAGGTTTTACCTTTCTGTTTTTCTATCCTTTTAAGTTTTTTTATGTATTCTGGGCGCAATTCGGGTTCGAGAAAACCTTCTTCAAATTTGTCAATCACGTAATTCACGGCATCGGATTTGTTTTTTAGGCCGTATTTTCCCTTAACTATTGTGAGGACCCTGTCTTCGTAGTCGCCTAAGTTGATCACTGCTTGAACCATCTCAAACACCTCGTTATGTTTTGTTATGTATTACAACAAAAGGTTATATAAATTGTCATTTGGGTTTTCCTTTGGTATCATCGAAGTATTCTTTGCTTTCTTCTTCGAGGAATTCTAAGAGGACGTTTCCTAGCGTGTTGTTGTAGACCAGAAACGAGTCGTGTCCGTAGGGTATGTCTAGGTTCTCGTATCTTGCTTTCACTCCTGCTTCCGCTAAGCCTGCGAATACTTCCTGGTTTTGTTCTGGGGGGTAAAGCCAGTCTGATGTGAAGGAGACGATGAGGAATTTGGATTTCAGGTCTTCAAAGACGTCTTTGAGTTTTTTTGCCCCCCCTTCCGTCAAATCGAACTGGTCTATGGCGTGGGTGATGTAAAGGTAGCTGTTGGCGTCGAACCTGGAAACGAAGCTTTTTCCCTGGTAGTTGAAGTAGCTTTGTATCTCGAAGTCGACTCTGAACTTCCAGCTGGATTTTCCGTTCTTCCTCTTTCTTCCGAATTTTCGCTCGAGCGTGTCTTGGCTTAGATAGGTGACGTGGCCGATTTGCCTTGCAATCGCCAGACCCTGCCTTGGGCCTCCTGCGTTTTTGCCTCTCCCGTTCGAGGTGCCATCGTTGTCGTAGTATTTTCCGCATTTCCAGTTTTCGTCGGCGATTATCGCCTTCCTGCCTAATTCGTTGAAGACGATGTTCATCGGATACTGTTTGGCCGCACAGGCGATTGGAATCGCAAGATGCACAGATTCCGGAAACGTCCTAGCCCATTCTAACACCTGCATGCCCCCCAACGATCCGCCTGTTATCGCGAACAGTTTTTTTATGCCGAGGTGATCCACAAGCTTCTTGTGGGCCCGCACCATATCCCTCACAGAAATAGTCGGGAAATCGATCCCATAGGGTTCGCCGGTCTTTGGATTGACCGATGAAGGTCCGGTTGATCCCTTGCATCCTCCGATGACGTTCGCGCAGATTACAAAATATTTTCGGGTGTCAAATGTTTTTCCAGGCCCGATTGCGATGTCATACCATCCGTTTCTTCTGCTGTTTTTCCTGTGCTTTCCCGCTGCGTGAGCGTCGCCTGATAGGGCGTGACAAATGAATATTGCATTGGACTTGTCTTTGTTCAGTTTCCCGTATGTTTCGTAGGATATCGTCACAGGAGACAATGTCTTTCCAGAGTCCAATCTCAGCTTCTCGAATGTGTAGGACTGTGTCTTTACGACCCCCACTGATGCGTTTCTCTTTCCCATTTTCGTTTTTACTTTGCCTTTTTCAACGCTTGATCAATGTCTCCGATAATATCATCGATATTTTCCAATCCTACTGACAATCTCACTAGCTCAGGCGTTATCCCCCCTGCTCTTTGTTGTTCTTCCGAGAGTTGGCTGTGGGTTGTTGTTGCTGGATGTATCGCCAGAGATTTTGCATCGCCTACGTTTGCGAGATGGGAGAAGAGGGATAGCGATTCGATGAATTTCTGCCCCGCTTTCGCCCCCCCTTTAATCCCAAACACCACTACTCCGCCAAATCCCTTTTTTAGGTATTTTTTTGCGTTGTCGTAGGTTGCGTGAGTGTCGAGTCCCGGGTAGTTTACCCATTCAACTTGATCTTGTTCAATCAGATGATCAGCAACCTTCGCTGCGTTTTCGCAGTGGCGCTTCATCCTCAGAGGTAGTGTTTCCAGTCCTTGAAGGAATATCCAGCTGTTGTCCGGGCTGATGCATCCTCCAAGATTTCGAAGCGGTACAAGTCGTGCCCTGAGTATGTAGGCAAGGGGTGTTAGGTCTCCCAAGTCGTGAGCAAATCTTAATCCATGGTAACTTCCATTGGGTTCTGTTAGTAATGGATGTTTTTTTGAAGATGCCCAGTCGAACGTTCCTCCGTCGATAAGGGCTCCACCAATTGCTGTTCCGTGGCCGCCTATCCATTTTGTTAAGCTGTGGGCTATGATATCTGCTCCATGCTTTATGGGTTGAAGCAGGTATGGTGTCGTGAATGTGGAATCTATGATGAAGGGGAGCCCTTCGTTGTGTGCGATTTCTGTGATGGCCTCGAAATCGGGGACATTCAGCGCTGGATTTCCGATGGTTTCTGCATAAACTGCTTTGGTGTCTTTTGTGATGGCTTTTTTGTAGTTGTCTGGATCTGTTGGATCAACGAAGTCGACATTAATGCCGAGGTCTGGGAGTATGTTGTTGAATTGGGTGTAAGTTCCTCCATACAGGTCATTTGCAGATGTTATCCTGTCTCCGACTCTCGCTAAGTTGACTATGCTGTAGAATATTGCTGCTGTCCCTGAGGCTACCGCCAGGCCCCCAACTCCTCCTTCAAGTTGGGCGAGCCGTTGCTCCAACACATCAGTCGTTGGATTCATAAGCCGAGTGTATATGTTTCCTAGTTCTTTGAGTCCGAACAGATTTGCTGCATGCTCTGTGCTTTTGAAGACGTAGCTGGACGTCTTGTACACAGGCACTGCACGGGATAATGTCGTGAGGTCTGGTGTTTGGCCTGCATGTAAAGATTTTGTTTCGATTTGGTATTCTGATTTCGTCATTTTTTATCCTCCTAACAATCGTTAAGAATAGAAAAAGTATATTCTCATATAAATACTTATCGATTAATTTTATGCAGATATGCATGTATAGTCTTTCATGAATATTCTACATAAAAAGAAACCGCATAAAAGAATCCAAGATTTCGTAAAACAAACACCAAGGAAAGACCAATGAAAAAAATATGAGAAACAAAAAACCATCAATCAAAAACTAAAGAGTTCCCGAATTAGGATCCACCCATACCCCATGGTTCTCAAGGTAGAACCTTTGAGTCTCAAGGTTTTTCAGATGATCCTCTTCTTCTTCGACGAGCCTTAAGAGGACTTTTCTCCCACCCTCATCTTTTGTTTTTGCTGCGGCCTGCGCATAGAATTCTATGCTTCGTATTTCGCTTTCGATTGCGATTTTCAATGCATCCAAGTCCTGGGTGGATTCTGTCGTCAAACTCTCGGGTTCAGTTATGTCTTCGGCTTTCACTTGAACCTTTGAATCGGCCACCTTTTGGACTAGATTCTCGGTCTTAGGATGAATCTCCAATTCATCTTCGTCTATCCAACCCTTTCCTTCCCTGACCGACGCAAGTTGGTTTTTCAGGAATTGTTCATGAGCCCTTTCCCCACGGGCTAAGAGTTCGAACATAAGTCTTCCTTTTTCCCTTTCGGTTTTGGCGGCTGAGGCAAGGTAGGCTTTCTGCTGTTGGACCTCCAGCTCAATCGCTTTTTGCAATATTTCTTCTACTTCATTCATCTTAAGCGTTTTCCAATCTGAACTCGGCGTGGTCGAACCAGAATCCGTTTTTCTCAAGAGAATCCAACTCCGCCTGAAGGATATGTTTGTGTCCTTCTTCTTCTGCAGCCAGTTTTGCATATATTTCTTTAGCGTGCGGGCTCTTCGATTTTTCAGCCGCATCAGAATAAAGGCTAATTGCTTTTTTCTCAGCATTTATGCCACACAGTATCGCTTCTTTATCGTCAAATCCCCCTATATCATCAGAACATCTTGAAAAGACCTTCTCATTGGTCTCCACCCAAGAAAGAACCTCCTCTTCATGAGCGCTGATTTCCTTTTTGGATGATACTAGTTCATCAACTGAAAGCCAATTTCCGGATTCGGAAATCGAATTCAATTGAGCAGAAAAGGTTTTGATATGGTCCAGTTCATCTGTCGCTAGACTCTCAAACATGCGTTTTCCATTTTCATCTCTGCACTGCCAGGCAGCCTCCATGTAAAACTTGTATCCTGCTTTTTCTATCTCGACTGCCTTATCTAAGATTTCTTTTGGATTTTCTTCGTCCATCCTTCTTTCCCCTACAAAGGTCCCGAAAAGAATTCATCAAATTCTTTTTTTCAGAAGCTCCTTGTGTTTTTGCTCTTCACACACAAGCCTTGTGAACAAATCTTGGTATTGACCGTCCTTTAGGCTGTCCGCCATCTTTTGGTAGCTGTCGATTGCCTGCTGTTCCTTTTTTATCGCAAGCTTCAATGCTTCCTTCACTATGCCAAATTCGCTTTGCGGCGTCATCTGAAGGTCTTTAACCCAGTCAAGCGTCCCAAGCCCATCGAGCGTGCACAGGTTTAAGGTCGAAAGATCGAGGTTTTCCAGAAGTTCTCTGTGTTTTTCCTCCTCAGTTGACATCCGTTTGAACAGTTCTTGGGCTGAGTCGAATTTTGTTTGCTTGGCCAACTTTTTGTAGAAGGCTGCGGCTTTTTCTTCCTCAGATATCCCCCATTCAATAAATCCCTTAACGTCTTTGTCCATTTTTTTCCTCCTTAGCTTAATCGACGAATGACAGACTTTCAGGTCCGAAGTAACCCCTGGGATGAGCGCAGGACGGGCACTTTTCAGGAGGCTCGTTGCCTACGTGAATGTAGCCGCATTTAGAGCACTTCCAGGCGATGGGTTTTTTTGATTTGAAAATTGTGCCTTCTTCGACCATTTTTAGAAGCTTCCTGTATCTTTTCTCGTGTTTTTCCTCCACTTTAGAAATGTTTTCGAATTTTAGGGCAATTTCCTCTTCCCCATCTTCCCGGGCTTCCTTTGCCATTGTCGGATACATCTGGGTGTTTTCATAGTGTTCTCCTTCGATTGCTGCTTTAAGGTTGTCCGTTGTTGAGCCGATGCCCTTCATAAATTTGAAATGGTCTTTTGCATGCTGCATCTCGTTTAGGGCGGTTTCCTCAAATAATGAGGCAACAAAGTGGTAGCCTTCTTTTCTAGCTACTTTTGCGAAGTAGTCGTATTTGTTTCTTGCCATGCTTTCTCCTGCGAAAGCTTCCTTCAGGTTTTCGTCGGTTTTAGTCATATTATTTTTCCTCTTTGATTTTTTTGCAAATGCAGCACCGAAGACAAAGCACTCTTTTAATTCTTTATCTGTTGGTACATATTGGACTTTAAGTTTTGATGATTCAAATTCGTAAGCACAGTCTTTGAATTCTTTTTCAACTGCTTCGACTCCGCCGCCACCCCAACCATAGCTTCCAAATGCGTGCCATATCTTCTTTTGAGGCCTTAGTCCTCGGATGTATGTCAAAAGTTCGGCAACTGTGGGATATATTGTGTTGTTTAGAGTGGGAGTCCCGATTAATATCGCTTTGGCTTCTAGTGCTTCTTTTATTATGTCGCTTCTATGATTCAATCTAAGCCTCAACAACTTGACCTCGACACCTTCGGATCTTACCCCCTCAGCTATCTCTTTAGCCATCTTTTGAGTGGACTCCCACATGGTGTCATAGGTTATGACAATTTTGTTTTTCACGTAGCCACTGGACCATTGCTCGTATTTTTTTATCGCCTCTGGGATATGCTTTCTCCAAATGATTCCATGGCTGGGTCCGATTATTTCGATATCCAGCTTTAGCTCAGTGATTTTTTTCAACATCGCTGCGATGAGTGAACTAAACGGCCAGAGGATGTTTGCATAGTATTTTTGATATTCCGACCAGATGTCAGCCATATCAACTTCGTCATCGAATCTTTGGGAAGTCGCGATATGCTGGCCGAATCCGTCGTTTGGAAGAAGCACCTTATCACCCTTCACGTAGGTGAACATCGAATCGGGCCAGTGGAGCATTGGAGCCTCGATGAATGTGAGAGTCTTCCCCCCGAGATCTATTGTGTCTCCCGTTTTGACGACTTCGTATTTCCAGTTTTTCTGGTATGTCTTTTCAAATCCTTCAGCGCCCTTAGCAGAACAGACAAGTTTAGCGTCGGGAAGCATCTCCATGATCTTTGGGAGAGTCCCCGAGTGGTCCATCTCGACGTGGTTTGCGATGATATAGTCGATTTTTTCGATAGGTATTACATCTTTGATGCGTTCAAACATCTCATCAGCAAAGTCGTGTTTTACAGTATCGACTAGGGCGACCTTTTTTCCGACGACTAAGTAGGCGTTGTAGGTTGTCCCCCGGCTGGTGCTGTATCCGTGGAAGTCCCTGACATTCCAGTCGATGGCGCCGACCCAATAGATGCCTTTCTTTATCTCAGTAGCCTTCATCTTGACTCTACCAATTTAAAAGAGAACGTTTTCGCTCCACATTGAAGATTTCCCTTTTGCCAAGCCCCCTTGAATAATCCAAGAAGTATATCTTTTCCGGGGAGACCTTGACAAATACGTGGTGGTCTGGCACACCGCCTAGCTCCTTAATGAACGGGAACTTTTTCTCAAAGGCCTCCTTCACAACGGGCCTGATCTTTTGAGACACTATCTCCGCTTTCCCTTTAAGCTGGATGCCCTTTATTTTGTTCCAATCGTCTGCGGGCTCGTCGATTGTCAGTCCGACGTGAGGGTTCGCGTTGATGTGCTTCATCTTTTCGGTTTTATCGGCTGTTGTGAAGTAGATGTCCAATCCCTTGTTGAAGTAGTGTAGGGTGTGGGCCGCGGGACTTTCATAGTGTCCTGTGGCTAAGTGGCATACTTTATGCTCTTTCATATAGGAGACGATTTTCTCCTCTAACTCCTTTTTTTCCATGTCGACATTATTTCTCCTTTATTTCCTCGAACATGTCTTTTCCAACACCGCATAGGGGGCATTTCCAGTCGTCTGGAAGATCCTTGAACGTTGTTCCCTCTTTTATGCCTGCGTCAGGTATTCCCTTTTCTTCGTCGTATATGTATCCGCACACCTTGCATTTCCATTTAGCCATTTTTAATCAAAAGTTTTTTGAGATAAATTTCGAGGCAGACAACGCCGCCTTGGCGCCTTCGCCTGCGGCGATCACAATCTGTTTTTCCAATACATTGGTCACATCGCCTGCAGCGTATATTCCTTCAACCGAGGTCTTGCAGGCGCAATCGACAATTATCTCTCCTTTTTCGTTTTTTTCAAGTATTTCAACGAAATCCGAGTTAGGTATTAAGCCTATCTCTATAAAGATTCCTCCCACCGGAATCTTGCGGTTTCCGGTTGCGTTTTCTACCTCGATTCCTGTTACGAACTTTTCCCCCCCAATTCCCTTAACATTTGTTTTAATGAGGATTTCCACATTCTTTAGCTTCTTTATTTTTTCTACCAGAATGGGATCTCCACTCAATCCCTCAGAAGCCTCGATGAGGTATATTTTTGGGGAGATCTTCGCCATTTGGATGACGGCTTCCAAGCCGCTGTTTCCCCCGCCTATGACTGCCACATCCTTTCCAGCGAAAAGCGGTCCGTCGCAGATCGCGCAGTAGTTAACTCCCCGCCTTGAATATTCGGTTTCTCCTGGGACGTTAAGAAGCCTTGGGCGTTTTCCTGACGCGATGACAATAGAGCAGGTTTCATAGACTGCCTTGTCTGTTGTGACATGGACATGGTCTTTGACCTTCTCTATCTTAGTGACTGTCTCTCCCTCATTTAGTTGGGCATCATATTCCTTTAGATGCTCTTGGAATTTTAGGGTGAGCTCGGCTCCTGTGACCACCTGGTAGCTGGGGTAGTTTTCGATGTCACCTGTCCATGCAGCCTGTCCGCCGACCATCTGAGTTATCACTAAGGTTTTAAGCTTCTTTCGAAGTGTGTAAATTGTAGCTGTAACCCCTGCAGGACCGGCACCGATAACTATGACATCATATAGGGCCATAATACAATCCTTACAAACCCAATGCTTCGTTTATGGCGTCTTTGTCAAAGCCCACTATCACTTTGTCGCCTATGAGTAGCTGGGGGACTCCCATCTGTCCGCTTCTATCGACCATTTCTTGTGCTGCTTTTTGGTCTTCTGCGACGTTTATGTCATCGAAGCCGATATTGTTTTCTTCAAGGTAAGCCTTGGCCATCTTGCAGTACGGACAGGTTGGTGTGCTATATACTTTCACTTTTTTCTCTTCGCTCATTTCTTTATACCTCCTAAAAAAAAATTTTTTTATTCTCCTCCGGCTACCGGAGGGGTGAAAACGCGCGTTCCCATCTCTTTATCTAACATGTAAAGCGCTTCGGGTGCTTTGGCTATGAGTTTCAGCTTTTGGACGATGTCGTCGGCTGTTGCTTCCTCTTCGACCTGTTCGTCTACGAACCATTGAAGCATGCTGTTGGATGCGTGGTCTTTTTCTTTGACGGCTAGGTCTACGAGTCCGTTGATTCGTCCTGTTATGTGTTGTTCATGCTTGTATGCTTCCTGGAACGCAACTAGTGGGGACGTCCATGTCTTTTGGGGTTTTTCAATTCTTTGAAGCTCTACTTCCCCCCCTCTCTCGATTATGTGATTGAAGAATTTTTGGGCGTGAATCATTTCCTCAAGGCTTTGAATATACATCCACTGGGCGAATCCCGAAAGACTCTTCGACGCAAAGTCAGCTGACATCGCCAGATAGAGATAGGCAGAGTATAGCTCTTCGTTTATCTGATTGTTAAATTCTTTTTCGACTTTTTTCGGTATCACTTAAACCACCTCGGATATTTCTTTTTTTCGATGTATGCGAACTTTATAGGCCTATCTTTTTATTAATCTATTTTTTCGGCTTTTGTTTCCGATTAACTATTGGAAGGATATATGCTGAGATCACTAAAATGACCCCTATGAAGTGTAATATTGTCTGCTGAGTTAGCAGTAATATCAATCCCATACCTACAAGCATCAATCCAGTTTTGGTGCATAAGGGACATATCGGTCCATCACAGGTCGGACCAACAACTTCAGTGTTTTTGCTTTGACTTGTTTCTCTAGCCATTTCCTCACATCGTTACTGTTTTGAAGTCGTAATATTCGCCTGTCTCAGTTACGAATTCCACTTCCTTAGTTAGTATCGCGAGGTGTTTTTCCTCTTCATTTACTAATTCGACGAAGAGATTCTGGCATGCGCCGGGATTGCATTGTTCTTCGAGTTTTTTATAATATCTGATACTTTGCGTCTCTGCTTCGACCCCCACATTCAAGGCGTCTATTTCATCTGACTTCTCATCAAGTCCCTGACGGATAGGCTTAAATACTTCCTCTTTGATTTTTTCAGGGTCAGGCACCCAGACTCTTGTGTTTGAGGAAGGATTAGCCACTTCATCTTCCAGATACTTCTTTAGTCTCTCCTTGTGGTGGACTTCCTCTTTGGCTAGATAGGAAAACATATCTTTTCCTTGGGCGTTATTAGTTTTCTTTTCGCATTCTATGTAAAAATTGAGTCCGTGTTCTTCCAGTTCGATTGCCTTTTTTATCGCGTCTTCAAGTGTTAATTCCATCATTTTATGTTCCCCCCAGCTTAATCTTCCACCCGATATCATAGGTTTGCCCGCAGTTCGGGCATTTGAGCTTCACCTTTGTTTCGCCGCCTTTAAGCGGTTTGAAGTGGACGTGAAATCCCATGTCGTAACCGCAGTTCTCACATTTCATGAAGTCATTTTCTATGGACTTCGAAATTTCAGGTCCTGGCTCGGGTTTGTCGTCGGTTTCGTCTATCATTTTATTTGGGAAAAAATATGAGCCGGGCATAGTTCTATGCCCAGTTTCACTATACTTCTACTGGATTTCTCCAGCACGGATCTTTGATTTAAGGGTCTCCCATTCTTCCGTTTTCAGAGAACACAGGTTTCCCTCTTCTCCGATGCGAGCTCCTGTGTCATTTACTTCGACTACTGGGCAACATCCTTTTCCGCATAGGTTATATGTCTTCATTTTTTCCTCCTCTTATTTTTTTATCCACAATCCGTGAAGGTTACAATATTCTCTGGCTTTGACTCCTTTCGCCGGAATCTTGAACTCCGCCTCCGGCGTGTCCCCGGGTTTCAGGAATTTCCTGTACGTCTTTCCGTCTGATATCGCCTGGATCCACTGGATAAAGTGCTTTTCCTCCATTGGATGGATGACTTCTCCTACCTTGATTTTGATTCCGGTTTCGGTTTCTTCAATGACGGGCACGTGCTTTTCTGTTGCCGCATCAGTAGTGTTCTCACCTTGGAGATCCATTGGCTGCTCGCAGCAGACAAGTTCGCCTCCACCATTATGTAAAACTTCCACAATATTTCCGCAGATTCCGCATTTGTATATCTGTAGTTGTTCTGAAACGTTTACCATTTTTTCACCTCGATTTTTTTTGTTTCGGCATACAGAGATCTTTTTCTGATATGGATTCTCTTTCGCATCCTGTACACTTGTATCTTACATCGTTTTTTTGTTGTGAGCTTATTGCAACGCTTGTAGATTCGCATTGGAATCCTGTTTTTGATTGGGTAGGATTGCATTTGTGCCCGTGTGGGCCTATCTGTTTTCCGCATGTTGTGCAGTTTTCTATTTCGTTTTTTGTCATTTCCAACCCCCTAAAAAATAAGTAACTATGTTTTTAATAGTTAAACATATAAGAATACCAGTATCACCATGGAAAGCAGAATGCCCCCTTATTTCATAATAATAAAGCTCGTTCATCAAACCACCCCAGAAAACAAATTAACAAAAGATCTTAATAAAATACGAAAGACCCCCTATTCCCCCCCAAACCTGTTTAAATAAACAAATTCTTCAATCGATAGCCGAGCAGGCCTCTCCTTCTCAGCCTCAACCTGCTTTTCTGAGAGGATTGGATCGATTGAGCTTGCACGCTTTCCTACGTTGACTAGTGCAATCACTTCATAATCCTCTGGGATAGCGAGTACTTCCTTAACTACATCAGGATCATATCCGGCAATCGGGTGAGCTACAAGGCCTAATTCCGTTGCCCTAAGAATGAGAAAACCAGTAGCTAATCCAACATCGAACTGGTGGTAAATCCTTTCACCAATAACACAGTCATCCTCCTTCCTGCTGAAAACCGCAATGATCAATGAGGCCTTTTTCGCCCAAGCATTTCCATTGGGCAAGGCAGTGTGAAGCTCAGTCAACTTTGCGCTATCAAATACGAAAACGTACCTGGTGGGCTGATTGTTAAAGCATGACGGAGCAAGCTGAGCTGCTTTTGCTAGAGCGGAAATGGTCTCATCTGTTATCTTGACTTCCTCAAGTGACCTATAACCTCTCCTTTTTTCAATCACCTTCTCAACATCCATTCTAATCTCCTCTTTTTGAGTCTATTAGGTTCTTTATCAAATCCACATCGACTTTTCGGCTAAATAGAGGTTGGTCTGAATTTTTGTAAGGAGCTATATTTTCCTCGAATATGGGTTTATGAGGATTCGTATAGATGACACCTAAAGGCAGTTTCTCCTTTTCTATAGCCTTGCCAAATGCAGCAAGTCTATCGTTCGGATCATATGAGTCTTCTAAGACATAAGTGTTTTCTTCGAACCACTGATAAGTGTTTATTTTATTAAACGAGGGACAAGGCTGGAAAATGTCGATGAGTGCATAACCCTTGTGTTTTATAGCCTTTTTGAAGACCTCCTTGGTGAGTTCAGCATTACCTACAAAGGTCCGGGCGACAAACGATGCATCAAGCGCAACGGCAACTGCGATTGGATTGAACGGTTCCGAGATGACTCCGCCTACCTGCAATGGAGTCTTGAAACCTAGAGGGCTCGTGGGAGAAGCCTGCCCCTTCGTCAATCCATATACCATGTTGTCGTGCACGAAATTCGTGATGTCAGGATTCCTCCTGATAGTATGGATGAAATGGTTTCCTCCTTCGCCGTACATGTCGCCGTCGCCTCCGACTGCGAGCACTGTCAAGCTTGGATTTGCGGCCTTGATTGCCGTTGCCGGAGGAAGCGCTCGTCCGTGCAGGCCGTTGAAGAAGTGTGAATTGACGTAGTGGGGTAGTTTCGCCGCCTGGCCAATCCCGGAAACGATCACCGTATACCTTGGATCTATTGAAAGTTCGTTTAGGGCCTCCTTTAGGACCGAAAGTATTCCAAAGTTGCCGCACCCCGGACACCATCCGATATCTACCCCTTCCAGATCAAAGTTCAAGGAGTCTTCTTTATTACTCATTTGAGTACCTCCTTGATCCGGGAAATAACTTCTTCAACTGAGAAAGGTTCGCCATTGTATTTGAGGATCTTGTGACTGAACTCGTGGCCTGTGAAAATTTTCAGCAGTCGGCTGAACTGTGATGTAGCGTTGTTTTCCAGGATGATCGTTTTGGATGCCTGTTCAAGAAGAGATTTCGTAGCTGGATGGATGGGATAAACCTGGGAAAAATGAAGTGCAGCCACATCGTCCCGGTTCAACTTGGACACTGCCTCTTCGAGTACGTTTCTGGTCGAACCCCATGAGACAACAATAGTTTTATAATTTTTCGGGCCGAACAAAGTTGGTTCAATGATCTCCTTTTCAATCGATTTAAGTTTTTTGAGTCTTTTGTCATTCATCCGCACCCTGATGTCTGCGTCTTCCGTTATATGGCCGGCTTCGTCGTGCTCGTGGCTGTCTGCCCCGACCAATCCCACACCGAAACCAGGTATCCCCCTTGGAGAGACCCCAGTCTGCGAGGGCTCGTATCTCCTATAATCCTTGCCGGTCTTTGTGATGTGCCTTTCGACCTTGGTTTTTTTAGGATCAAGATTTTTGATGTTGTAGAAGGAGTCGATGAAATACTGATCGGTGAGGACAAATACGGGGATCTGGAATTTGTTTGCGAGACTGAATGCGCTCTGGGTCAGATAGAAGGCCTCTTCAAGTGTTCCTGGCGCAAATATTATCCTGGGGAATTCTCCGTGGCCGGAGTATAGCGCCAATTCAAGGTCCGCCTGCTCGGTCTTCGTGGGTAATCCGGTCGCAGGTCCTGGCCTTTGGGCGATGTGAATCACCGCAGGCATCTCCATGACGCCCGAAAGGCTTACCGCCTCCTCCATGAGCGCAAACCCCCCGCCAGATGTCGTGACCATCGCTTGAGCTCCTGCATAGGTCGCACCAAGCGCCATGTTCAGTGCCGCTATCTCGTCTTCTGCCTGCTCTGCTATGATGCCGAAATCGGCGGCTTTTTGCGAGAGGTATGTCAGCACGCCCGTCGAAGGAGACATCGGATACGATGAGATAAAGTTGCATCCCGCAGCCATTGCACCGAGTGAGACTGCGTCTGAGCCGCTTAGTAACAGATGTTCTTTGATCTCGTTTTTTGATGTAATGGACACTTCCATCACACCGTCTTCGATTAACTTTTCCCCCAACTCAAACCCTTTCTTTGCGGCCAATATGTTTTTTCCGATGATGTCTTCCCCCTTCTTTGAGAAGTGTTTTTTCAGGTAATCTTCAAGGATCTCGGGTTTTAGGCCGAAGAGTTTTGCTATCAATCCTACCGCGATTATGTTCGCGAAGATGTCTGCTCCGATATCTTTGGCTGCAGTTAAGAATGGAACGTTGACTATATCAAGTTTTGTTTGAATCTTTTCTTTTTCTCCGATGATGATCGTGTCCTTCGAAATCCTTTTTTCGATGTGAGGAATTGCAAGTTCGTCCAAGGGTATGAGCACATCGATTCTTTCAACATATGATTGGACCTTATTTGAGGAGACGCGAATCTCGGTTGAGTTGCTTCCCCCCCGAATCCTCGATTCGTATTCCTTGGTGGAGAAAACGTTGAATCCTGCCAGCTTTAGTATTCTTGTCGCAATGTAGTCGATGGTCTGGATTCCCTGACCCGCTCCACCGCAGATTACGACCGAGACTTCTTCTTGGAATACTTTTGTCTTTTTTCCTGGAACCATCTATTATCCTCAAAACAAGACCACTATATTTTTTACGCGAGGAAAACCTGTCCTTTTAAGGACAGGTATACCTGACCGGTTTTCCTGCGTGTAAAAAACGACGGGGGAGGGCTCTGAAGGAGCCCGGAGGCCGGTGGCATCACACCCGAGCTCAGCTCGGGTGTGTATCGGGGGCGAGAGCCTCCGTCACATAGCTACCGGTACCCCGTCGTTTATTCACATAGTAGTAAATAAAAAC
>JBDREA010000073.1:0-5700 GCA_043820265.1 Candidatus Altarchaeota archaeon
GAGATATTTTATACCAGGTGTTGAAAGCAAAGTATTCGAGGTCGCAGGGAAAAAAGTCGGATTAACGATTTGCGAAGACATCTGGGTAAAAGAAAATCCAGTAACTGAGCTTGTATCCAAGGGAGCTGAGTTGATAATCAACTGTTCGGCTTCTCCGTTTCACGTTGGAAAATTCGATGAGAGAGTAACACTCATCAGCAGGTTGGCAAAAGAAAACAATGTCCCCATCGCCTACGTAAACCTAGTAGGCGGCCAGGATGAACTGGTCTTTGACGGAGCCAGCTTTGTTTGCGATCAAAGAGGGGAGTTGATAGCTTGTGCGAAAAGATTCAACGAAGATTTTTTAGTTAGTGGACTTTCAGAAGATCCGATAAAAATAAAAACAGATGAGATCGCAGATATCTATGAAGCACTGGTCCTCGGCCTCAGAGACTATGTCCAAAAAAACGGATTTGAGAAAGTTGCTTTAGGTTTGAGCGGAGGCATCGACTCGGCAGTGACTGCATGCATAGCTGAAAAAGCGGTGGGCTCAGATTGCGTCCTAGGTGTATCCATGCCATCCGAGCACACATCAGCTGAAAGCATCAAAGACGCAAAATGCATTGCTGAAAATTTGAAAATCGAATTCAAAGTAATTTCAATCGAAGAAATCCAGCGATCGTTTCTAAAAGAATTGGCACCACACTTTAAAGGCACTAAACCAAATGTGGCGGAAGAAAACCTTCAGGCAAGAATCAGGGCAAACATCCTCATGGCCCTCTCAAACAAGCACGGATACCTGTGTTTAGCCACAGGAAACAAATCGGAGATGGCGGTGGGATACACGACGCTCTATGGAGACATGGCCGGAGGATTCGCTCCACTGGTAGACGTGTCCAAGAAGAGGGTATACCAATTAGCGAACTTTATAAACAAGATTAAAGGAAAAGAGGTAATCCCCCCTAACATCATAAAAAAAGCACCATCAGCAGAACTCAGACCAGGACAACTGGACACGGATTCACTCCCCCCATATGAGATACTGGATAAGGTCTTGTATTTGATTGTTGAAGAAAACAAAGGTGCAAAAGAGATAAAATCGCAGGGATTCCCGGATGAGATTGTAGATGACACTTTCGCAAGGATCAGAAAAAACGAATTTAAAAGATGGCAGGCTCCGCCTGGTATAAAGATCACCTGGAAGGCCTTTGGCGTGGGAAGGAGGATGCCTTTGACTAACCGGTTCAGTGACTGAATGGAAAGCTCCTTCTTTTATTTTTCCCATCTAAATACTTTCCTGATGAATTCAGTCGAAAAAGAAGCATTGTTTGCAGTTGTATTGCTCTTGTTAGCGAGTTTATACGCTAGTGCCCAAGAACACTCGCTTAGGGAGGTCTGGCAGTACTCTGTTGATGGAGACGGCCTGGAAGTCTTCATCTACGACCTGGATGATGACGGACTGGGGGAAGTGATATTGGGTTCAGTATACAAAGTTTCTTACGGCAGGTCTTCCACCCTCACTGCGCTTGACAGGTCAGGATATGAGAAATGGGATTACAGGATCGCGGGGGAGTTATTCGACCTGGCGATTTCAAACTCTTCGGGGGAAACGCTCGTCTTGGTCGGGGCGCAAAGCATGGGTTACGCCATCAACCCTTCGGGTGGGGCGGCCTGGAAGTACTTCAACCAGGGAAAGGACATAATATATTTTTACTCAAAAGACCTCGACAATGACGGATCAGTAGAGTACATGGCAGGTTCAGCGTCGGGGATTCAAGGAAGCGCTCTCTTACTCATTGACTCACAGGGAAAACCGCTAAAAACCATAAGGCTTACACACCGCGATGTGCCCAACAGGATTACTTCCTATGACCTAGACTCAGACGGAGTCGAGGAGATAATCGTGGGGGGAATATCCGGATCCGTTAACTCGGTGGGAAAAACCTTTGAGAGAGTGGAAAGCGTGGTTTCGGCGGTTTATGCTTTTAACTTTAACGGAACCCAGAGATGGAGGAATGTCTTGAATTCTGCCGTGACATTTCTTCAGGCGGGGGATTTCAACGGAGATGGGAAAGCAGAGGTGATCGCTGCCTCCAACGACAAATTATGGGCTTTTGACGAGATTGGAGAGGAGATTTGGACGGCAGATATCGCAGGTTATGTGAGGGACGGATTCATAGGAGACATCAACGGAGACGGAATTCCTGAAATCGTCGTCGCATCAGACAGGGTCTACGTGTTTGATTTATCCGGCAATACTATTTGGAGTTCCCAGCGTTTCGGAGAAATCAGGGGGCTTAAACCGGCAGACCTGGATGGCGACGGCCTCCCCGAATTAATTGCTGGCTACAGCAAGCTCAGGATTCTTGGCAACAACGGAGAAGTGATAGATACCATCGACGGGCTGGGAAACATAGAAAACCTTGCAGTGGGGGACTTGGAGGAAGACGGTTTTCCGGAAATAGCGGTTTCAACCGACAGTGGAATACTTTATCTTATGGAATCAAAGAGTTTCACCCAGGGAGAGGAGGCAGACAGCTATTACAGAAAAGCCTTGGAGTTCTTCGAAGAAGAAGACTACGAAAAAGCCACTGAATACTCTATAATGGCTACAAACTTGTATCAGGCGATGGGGCAGGCCAAAGAGGAATCAAATGCAAAAAAAATAATTGAGCGAATTGATGAGGTAAAGGAGGGCAAAGAACTCTTCACAGACGCATCAGATGCTTATTCGATTAAATCGTATCAGATCGCTTCCGAAAAAAGCAAAGAGGCCTGGGTTTTGTTCACTAATGCACAATACTCTAAAGGGATCGGTGAAGCATTTGATATCCTTAACGAGTCCTCCCTTTATGTTTCAGCTTATCAGGCGCTTGAGGTGGCAGAAAATTATTCAGCCGATGAGAAGCATCCTGAAACGATTACACTCGGAAGGCAAGCTGCTCAACTCTTTGAACAACTTGGTGAATTCGATCTTATGTCGGATGCGAATTCGCTTGTGAGCAGAGCGGACAAATTCATCGCAGCAGCAAACATACTCGAAGACGGGAAGAATTTCTACGCCGACGGAGACCTGGTAAATGCAAAGGGCAGGGCTTTGAGGGCAAGGGAGATATACACTGAATTAGAAGACGGATCCGGAATCGAAAGAGCTAATGAACTTGCAGAAAGAATCGAGGTAGCTCAAGGAGGCGGAAGTTGGCTTCCAAGTCTCACATTCAGCTCGATCCATGGGCTTTTGGCGATTGTTTTAATATTATTTTTATTAGTGATATTAGCTGCGGCTGTATTGGTTTATTTATTCATCCGGCGAAGGAGAGGAAGTAACAGCCACCTTGAGCAGACATACAAGAAAAAGGGATTTAACCCCAAAAAGAAAAGGAAAAAGCATTTAAGTTCACTTAATCCATAGCTAATATATAATTCTTGAGGTGACGGGGTAAGATGGCAGCAAAAAAGGAAAAAAGTCCAACAAAGGAAAAAAAGACATCAAAGAAACTGACTGAAGCAGAAAAAGAGGCGAGAAAAGCAGCTCGTGAATTATCGAGCGAACTGGATTTATCATCTAAGGTGCTGGACGAAGACATAAAAAACAGGCATCACATCTTAAAGGACGAGGAAGACCTTCACCCGGAAGGCAGAAAAAACCCGAAATTGTTTTATCGCCACTTCGTCATGCGATGCGTGAAATGCAAGGAAGAGATGGGTCAAGGAAAACCAAGCCACTACCCGCCTAACCAATTGATTTGTGGGTGCTGCAATGAGGTCCATAGAGTAAGAGTGGATTCAAAAGAAAAACACTTTGAAGTGAATTTTCCAGACAGCCTAGAGATAATCCAGGACTTAAGCGAAAAAAAGCCCAATAAGTAAAGTTACCCTAAGGGTTTGGGGTTGTAAATCCAAAATCTGCATATTTAGCCTAAACCTTCCCCTAATCTAATATTATGCCAGCTCAGAGAAAAAAGATTTCATCAATAAAACCAGATTCAGTAGATGATGCGATTGCTTCCGGTAAATTAAAACTTCTGCCGGATCAGCGCTTCAGATTTAGATCTGCCCCTAATATGAGAGATGTGCTCCCTAATGCCACACCAGATCAATTAGATTTATTGATCGACCAATATAACTTGAATCGACGCACAGATTTGGGGATAGATAAACATAAAGGGGAAACGGGTGCTTCCGATCGTAGATTAGCCCAAGAAAACAAGGCAATCGCATTGCTTGCCGATCAAGACATCACTAGGGGACTAGCTAGAGAATGGAACTCCAGATACGGAGGAGTCTGGACTGCCGGTATAGAATGGGAAACCGGTGCAACTCCCCCAGAAAATGAGAAAACGGTCAAGGACTTCACAGATAAACACATCGCTGAGAAAACAGGGTTAAAACAAGAAGAAATAGAAAAAATCATCGAAAGATTAAATGACACACAACAAGGATTAGCGCTCATCGGAGACGAGGAAAGAAAAAGATTCCAGCCTCCGCCACCTCTCCCCCACCCTCGAGCCCCAGCTTCCCCTCCACCTCAAATCCCGGATCCCTCTCCGCTTCCAGAGCCAGAAGTAATCCATCCTTCGGCCCCCCCAGAGAAGTCAACCGGCCTCAAACAGCTCAAAAAGATCGTAGGAGAGCTGTATCATCGGGCTGAGGCTCACCGACTCCACGAAAAAGCGTCAGCTGAGCACGCGAAGATAAAGAAAAAAGAGAAAGGAGTAAAAATCCCGGAATTCGAGGTTCCCAAAGAGGATCTTCCCGAAGGGGTTAAAGAGATCAAGACAAGATTCAACTCAAACATGGATGCCCTCCAACTGACAGTGACCTTTGAAAGAGAAATCTCAGAACAAGACTATGAAAAGTTGAGGAAATTGTTTTGGGATGATATTCTGGGAGAAGATATGGGAATTTCATTCAGGGAACCTCAACCATCAGGTGACTTAACTTACCACCACGTCGATATTCTTCCAAGAACAAAAGAAAACCCGGTACTAACCCTGCTCCAAGGAAGCAAACAAGCAATCATCCAACCAAAGAAGGGAAAATATGAAGCACGAGAAGGGAGCTTAGTAGTATTAAACGAATTGATTATAATTATGAAACAAAGAGACTCTACTTGATAGTTTTTTATTCTTCTCCTTCCGTTATATCCATAATGTCTCCTCAAAAACGAAAAACTACGAGGAATGCGATAAGACCTGAAGACCATACAGGGGAAAGGCCCGCCGCAAAATCTCCCCAAAGTATAGCGGCCGTGGACCCAGGACTTAAAGGGGCAGCAGAGAGTGCTCCTATTTCTACAACTAAAGACCCGCTCCAACGCCTCAGGGACGTTGTCAAATGGGCCTATGACCAGGCGAATAATTTTACAGATAAAGCGCATCCAGGGAAGGTAGGATTGTACACAATTGCGAATGAATTGGAGTGGGGGAAGGAGGGACGAAAGAAAAAACCGAAACCAGTTCTTGGTAAAGGAAAGGACTATGCAGAAAAGCATACGATAAGCGTTCCAAAATCTGAGCTTCCAAAAGGAGTGGAGAGTATTAAAACCAAATACAATGCTTATGACTCTGATGGAATGCAACTCGAGATAATGTTGGACGAAAGGATCAGCGCGGAGATTAGGGATTAACTAACCTCTTTGGATGAGAAAAAACTTGACCTTCCAAAAGGACTTACCATAACCTTTGGCAAACCAATAAGAAGAACTGAGAATACGTTTGC
>JBDREA010000074.1:0-5080 GCA_043820265.1 Candidatus Altarchaeota archaeon
CGCTCTAAATCAGGCGAAGATCGCCTGTTCAAACGCTAAAAATCCCGATGGATTTTTGCGCGCCAGAAGCCGAAGGCTTCTGAGCGTCCGGTCGGGCCCATACTTGTTTATATTCATTCCCCCCCATGTATTGCCATTCAATGTTTTGAGGTGTGAATAAATGAAGTATCTCTTATTTGTATTGATTTGTTTCGTGTTGGTGGCCGGCTGCCTTGGCGGCGGTTCAAGCGATACGCAAATATCTAAGCAGGGACCACAATCAACTGCTTCCCAGACTGCAGCGTCAATGCCGGTCGAACCTGAGAGTCCCTCGTTGTCGGAAAAAGTCAAGGATTCCTTCGCCTCCCTTTTGGGTAGCGGCAATGCCAAATGCACCTATACTGTTGAGGGGCAGAGCATGGATGTCTGGTTTTTGAACAACAAATTCAAGGTTGTCGACCCATTAGGCAATGGAGTTATCTATGACGGCAACGCCTACTGGGTTTGGCAGGGAAGCGAAGGCTACAAGGTCAGCCAATCATTCATAGACAAACAAGGAGTCGACATGCCCACCCAGCAAAACATCATGTCTGTCGATGACTACGCCGAAGCCTACGCGGGCGTCGACCTCGACTGCACCTATAACGTCGTCTCAACAAACGATATCCAGCCACCATCTGGTATCGAATGGCAGGACTTGGAGGAGATGATGGCGGATACGAAGACACAGCTTGGTGCCGCCTGCCAACAGTGCTTGTCCAATGCACCCGACCCAACAGTCTGCGACCAAGTATGTTCAATGTGAGGGGATTGAACTCCCCTTCTCATTTTTTCATTTTTATTTTCTAGTCTCTTATTTCTTTCTCGTTAAGATGGTTTCGTTTGCGTCTCGTTTGGATAAGGTTGCTCCGTCGGCTACTTTCAAGTATTCTGCTATGGCAAAAAAGCCAGGCATGATTAACTTGACTGTTGGTAGGCCGGATTTTAACACCCCAGAAGTGATTCGGGAGGCGGCTAAAAAGGCACTCGATGAGGGGAAGGTACACTATGTTCCAACGAGAGGAATCCCCGAGCTAAGAGAAAAGATTGCTGAAAAGTTCACAAAAGAAAACCATATCAAAGGCATCGAAGCCGAGAATGTGATTGTTTCGGTTGGGGGAAAACAGTGCCTCTTTGAGATAATCATGGCACTTATCGACAGAGGCGACAAAGTCGCGTTCGCTGATCCAAGCTGGGTTAGCTATGAACCGATGACCTATCTGGCAGGGGGGACTCCAATATGGCTTCCAACCACACCTGAAGAAGGCTTCATTCCGGGAGATGATTTCCTTAATGCACTCGAAGAAGAGAAACCTAAACTCCTGATTCTCAACTCACCCAGCAATCCTACGGGTGCAGTTTTTCCAACATCAAAGATCGAAGAGATAATCGAGGTATGCGAGAAAAACGACACCTGGATTGTTTCAGACGAAGTCTATGAGAAACTGATCTACGAGGGCGAACACTTCAGCCCTGGATCGGTCTATGAAAAGACGATTACAGTCAACGCCTTCTCGAAAACGTATTCCATGACCGGCTGGAGGTTGGGATACCTTGCCTGTTCTGCTAAAGATGTAGTCGATAAGATTGGAATCATCCAAGGCCAGTCAGTCAGCCATCCGACGTCGTTTGCCCAGTATGGGGCGGTTGCGGCATTCACAGATGAAGCCCAAAGGATGACTGAGGAGATGAGGAAAGAGTACGCGAAACGCCGCGAGTACGTGATGGAAAGATTATCTGAGTTCGACTGCGTCTGCCTCAAACCCGCTGGCGCATTTTATGTGTTCCCGTCTTTCGGCAAAGACACAGACGATATAAAGCTGGCAGACAAGATGATCGAGAAGGGAGTCGTTCCGGTGCCGGGAAGCGCTTTTGGTTCGGTTGGCAGGGGATGTTTGAGGCTGAGCTATGGAAATGCTAACGTCGAGATACTAAAAGAAGCATTTGAAAAAATATCAGAAATTGAGGGATTAAAAAAATGAGTGACAATGTCCTAGAGATTTCGGATAAAAGCTTTGATGAAGTAGTTAAGCTAAATCCTTTAGTAGTCATTGACTGCTGGGCTGAGTGGTGTGGACCGTGCAAGGCTATCGCCCCGGTTCTTGAGGAGCTTGCGGAAGAATTCGCAGGGCAGATAACTTTTACGAAACTAAACATTGACGAAAACAAGGAGAAAGCGATCGAACATGGGATAATGAGCATCCCGACACTCCTAATATTCAAGGAAGGAAAAAAGGTCGATCAGATAGTCGGAGCGATTCCAAAAGACAGCATCAAGGAAAAACTGCAAAAACACCTGTGACTTAATCAAACTCATTGTTTTTTCTTTTTCTAATTCCTAGTATTTTCTTGTATGACATTTATTCGTAAACCTAACCTTCTCCCAAGAGAGGTTACAAGAGCACGCACAAGATCACAAGGGCCCGGCGGAGAACTACCACCACCCAGAAAACCCGGAGGTCTAAAAGAGAAACCGAACGAGTTTGAGGAGGCATTAGCCGTCTATAAGGATTTCATGAAAAGGGAATTCATGCCAGGGTATCGAAGATGGTATGAGGACACAACATCCCATTGCAGCAATGTCACAAGACTTGCTTTAGAGCAGGGTTGGAAAAAAGTCCCAAAGGAGATGTTTACGGAATTTGAGCAAGATAATGAACCCAAATGGTGGGGGGAGGGTTATAGAGAGAGATATCACGAAGAAGATATTCCTCCAAGGGCTGGCTTATTGATCTCGACAGCAAGCCATAGGGTATTTGATAATCTCCCAAATATGGAGGAGTTTGGGGAACGGTTGAGCGCATATCTCTCGCAAAGAGCAGATGTAGCGCCCGGAGGTGATGAAGTGCAAGGTAAGATTCCTGAGTTTACCCCTAAGAAACCTGAGGTTTTTGAAAAGGAACTGCTTGATATGAGCCCCGGTGAATTCTTTCATTCTAAAAAGGAGGAATTTCTGAGCGGTGCAGGACAGGAAATCAAGAGTGCTATTGAAGTGAATCTGGGCAGAAGAATGTTAAGCACCAATGTGGTCCTAGGAGAATTCCCTACGGAGAGTGATTATTGGTTTGAGTCTCTTTTTTCGAGAGAAGTATTCGATGAGTTGGGGAGAAATGCGTCTCGTTATCTACCAGAGCAGAATCCAGAGATCATTCTAGGGGGTAAGGCAACAAAAGATGAGGTGATGTTCAGCGTCCATGATAACGGGAAAGGTATCGATCCAAAGATTCTACCACATATATTTGAGCGGGGATTCACTACAAGAAAAGATGCTAGTATGGGGACTGGGGGATTCGGCTTGGATTGCGTTAGAAGCATAGTTGAGCAAGTATTCGGAGGCAAGATAATTGTCGAATCGAATGGGAAAAAGTTCAATCCCAAAACAGGAATAATCTCAGAAAGCGATGTTACAAAAGGTACAAGGTTCACGATAACCTACCCAAACAAAAGCCACATCGACTAAGAGAATTCTTTATATATTTTGCTGCCCCCATAATTTCCTTTTACCATGCCCAAGAATAAACAGAGATATCTCATAACGAGCGCCCTTCCTTATGCGAACGGTCCGCTTCACGTAGGCCACGCCATCGGAGCCTACGTTCCCGCAGACGTCTACGTGCGCTTTAGAAAGCTAAGAGGAGACGACGTCATCTACATTTGCGGAACCGACGAATATGGCACACCAATATCCGTAAAAGCCGAAGAGGAAGGAGTATCTCCTCAAGTCATAGTAGATAGATATCATGAAATGCACGTTTCTGCATTCAAGGATTTGGGAGTCGACTTCGATAACTTTTCTGGGACCGCGAGGCCCATCCACGACGAAACAGCACAAGGGATTTTTTTAAAGGTTAACGAGAACGGCTATCTAAAAGAGGAAACCGTTGAGCGCCCCTATTGTCCGGACTGCGACCGATTTCTCCCCGACAGATACGTCTTCGGAACATGCCCTAAATGCGAGGCGGTAGATCAAAGAGGCGACCAATGCGAAGTTTGCGGAAAACAATATGAATCCGTTGAGCTGATGAATCCAAAATGTTCAATCTGCGGACAAACCCCCGAAGTGCGTGAGACAACACATTGGTTCTTTCAGCTGCAAGAATTTGAGGGTTCGCTGAAAAACTGGCTTGAAGGAAAAGATGAAAAACACCCTTTGTCCGATTCCTTTCCCGCGAACGCCAAGAATTTCTCGATCGGCTGGATAAAGGAGGGGTTGAAACCCAGAGGCATCACAAGGGACATGAGATGGGGAATCCCAGTCCCTCTCCCCCACACTGAAGGAAAGGTCCTCTACGTGTGGTTTGACGCTCCGATCGGTTACATCAGCTCGACAAAGGAATGGGCAACTGAAAAGATGAACGACCCGGATCTCTGGAAGAAATACTGGTTAGATAAAGGCACAAGAATCGTTCACTTCATCGGGAAAGACAACATCCCCTTTCACGCCATCATCTTTCCTGCTACATTGATGGCTCATGGAGGCTTTAACCTCCCCTGGAACGTCGCAAGCAACGAATACCTCAACCTTGAAGGAAAGAAGATGAGCACTTCGCGGGGGTGGGTCGTCTGGCTCCACGACCTACTAGGTAACTTCGAAGCGGATTCTATCAGATACTATCTCCTCTCGAACGCACCTGAGACAAGTGATTCAGATTTCGGTTTTAAGGATTTTCAGGGGAAGGTAAACAGCGAATTGATAGGGACTTTGGGGAACTTCATCAACCGAACTTTGACATTCGTCCAGAATAAAAAAAACGGAATAATTCCTCAAAAAAATAAAATCGAAAAGATAGACGAAGAATTCATTCAAACAATAAAAAAAGGGATTGATGAAGTTGGGGGAGAAATCGAGAGGTTCAAGATGAAAAATGCCCTGGGTAAGATGGTATCCCTTGCCCAGGCAGGAAATGTTTACTTCCAGAACAAGGAACCTTGGAAGGAGGAAAACGAAACGACTCTCTTTTTGTGCGCCAACCTTTGTCGATGCCTTGCTATCACGATGTATCCTTTCCTTCCGTTTTCTGCTTGTGAGATTTGGAAAATCCTCTATCCAGAAGAGAATAGG
>JBDREA010000075.1:0-6544 GCA_043820265.1 Candidatus Altarchaeota archaeon
CACCTCCATGCGGCGGTTTCCAAAGGTCCGCCGAAGGCGGACGCCGCCGCTTGGAGACCTATTAGAAACACGAGAATTTAGGGTCGGCTTTCATCTGCGATGCAAAGCATCGCAGTATTCAGCCGACAAGATTGGATAAATTAAGAGTTAAAACGATTTTATTAAAAAGGAAGAGTAATATCAAGATAAAAAATGCTAGACAACCCAAAAACCGACAGAAAATGCCCAAACTGCAAAAAAGGGCCGTTCCTGCCAGCGGGAAGAGACAAAGACAAGGTCGAATACATATGCATGTATTGTGGTTTTTCAAAGTATGAAACTGAGAAAATCCAACAAGAAAAACTAACGAACCAAGAAGCAGAACTACAAGCCGAAGAAAAAAGGATAGAAAAGTTAATCGAAGAAAAAAAATCCCGCCTTGAATCCCTTGTGACGAAAGTTGATGACATTGAAGATCAAAGACATGATTTAGAGGTCCTAGAGGAGAACCTAGAAGATTACGAAAAACAGGAAAAGGAACTGAATGAAAAGACCGAAAAGCTTCAGAAAGAAAAGGAGAACATTGAACAAGGCCTAAAGAATAAAGAGAACCATATCAAGGAACTATCAGGTAACTTAGACCAGTTAAAAAACAGGCAAGAAACATTAAGCGCGTTAGAGAAAAAATTTGCAGCTGTCACCCAAGAAGAAATCGAATTGGAAGGCGTAAAAGCCTCAATGGAAAAAGAATTGTCTAAAAAATTCGAATCCGTAAATACATTAAGGAAAAAAGTCGATGACCTAAAAAAACAGGAACATGCCCTGAATGAAGCAGGGGAAAGGTTAAAAAACCTCAAAGAGTTCGAAGAAGAACTAACGGACAAGAAAAAGGTTTTGTCAATACAAGAATCTAAAAAGATACTTGATCTGAAGAAAAAAGAGGAGACATTAGCTAAACTCGCTGACGAAATCGGTGACCTAAAACAAAGCTCAGAAGAACTGACAGATAAGGAAAAGAAACTATCAAATGAAAAAGAGGCTATTGAGGACAAATTAATCCCAAAAGAGGTGAAAGCTGAAAAATTTGTTGAAAAAAAGCCTGAAGACATAGAGAGCAGGATACCAACAAGCGAAGTGTTTCTTATAAAGGGAATCTTGTTCATGAAAAATGGTTTTTTTCAAGAAGCGATTCCATTCCTTACAGAGAGTATAAAAATCGACTCCTTGAATCCAAAGCCACACATACACCTTGGTTTCATATACATGAAACTCAAAAAGCCGGAGCATGCGATTCAGAGCTTTCAGAAGGCATTTAAGCTGGACCCAAACAATCCAGTTGTTTCGTTCAACCTGGGTTTAGCATATACTAAAATTGAGCACTATAAGCAAGCCACCTCATTTTTTCAGAAATCGGTGGAATTAGATTCAACTAATGCCCGCGCTTTTTGGCTGTTGGCCACAAGCCAAATTAAGATAAGAATTTTCAAGGACGCGACAAAAAATTTCAAAAAAGCGATTAGATTAGACCCCGATTATGGAAAATTAAAAGGGTAGTGGCAACTTTATTTCTAGTAGCTTTTTTTATAGCCACCCAATATAATACTTTTTAGTATGAACAACAGGTTTAAGATAATATTATTTCTCTTAGCCATATTGGGTGCACTCTCCACCAATGTTTCGGCCCAAATCTTTCCCCGGGTGGACGATTACTATTTCCCTCCTAACAGCCAATACGGAGCCTCTGTGCCCATTTACGCGAATGCGAGCGATGATGTAGCTATCAATGAGTCTTGGATCCAGATAATTCATCCAAATGCAACTGCGATAAACTACTCCATGGAAATTATCAACGTATACTTTCCTACTCAAAAAAGATACCGTAGAGTCTTTGACAGCCTACCTATAGGCATCAACAATTTTACAATATATACAAACGATTCGGCAGGAAACATCAATTCTGTTCGTCCTAACTTCCTTGTTAGGATTTACACCCTCCCTTCCCCCAACCCCTTCCCCAGAATCGATTCATCCTATATTTCAAGTGTCGAATCCCCAAATCATGTTTCAATCGAGGTTAATGCAAGCGATTACCTATACGTTGAATCAGTTGTTGCTCGGATAACCCATCCCAACTCCACTGTGGTCGATTACCCTCTCACGCTAGTGGAAGAGATCAACAGGACCACGAATCGTTTCAATACAACTATATCAAATCTTCCTGTCGGAGATCACAATGTCGTTTTCATCGTAAACGACACCCATGGCAGACTGAATAATGCGACCGCTTCATTATTTGAGGTCTACACACTAGGTGCCTTTTCAGGGGATATATTGGATGCAGGTGGAAATCCAGTCGTTACAACTTTTAATCTGTATCGCCCCGGAACAAGGGATCTTATCCACTCATTTTCAACCAATGCTCAGGGGGTGTATAGCCAATCAATAAGACAACGAGTCTATGACGTAGAACTTGAGTTCGCAAATCGAACCTTTATGATTAGAAATGTGAACTTATCGGGTGTGGCAGACCCCATCGACATTGACTTGGTCTCAAGAACTGAGACCGATCTCGATAACGATATTAAAGGATTTGCCGTATCAACCCAGTTTAATCAAGCAGGTGAGTTAACAATCAACTACACTCAATCAGAGGTGGGTGTAAACGAGGGAAAACTTAGGATATTCGTCTGCACTAACTGGACTTTTTCAACTAGAAGATGCCTTACCGACTGGGCTGAATTACCGGGTACAGTGGATAAGATTAGAAACCGGGTAAATGGAACCTTTTCAAACTTAACAACAGATGGCCCGAGGGCTTATATGGTAGCAGAAGGGACGAATCCCTATAAATGGACAGTCGTTCCTGAATCCATAGATGAGACCGTTTTCCTTGGGACAACAGGAACATTAACCCAGCTTAATATTACAAATCAGGGATACTACGACATAATATTCAATCTCAGTGTTCAAGGTCCTGCTTCAAACTTCCTATACGTAACCTTAAGCACTAATCTAATCACAATACTGGGGAATCGCTCAGAGGTAGTAACAATCTATTATGATGCGCCTGACACAGCGGCATATTACGTTAACATAGGAGAGATTGTGGTCAGACCGACGAACGTTCCAGCAATCGCTGACCAATATGCAACCTCGAAGGCGATTCCCATAAACTTGAACGTTGTCAGAGAAGACATAATTCCTCCGACTATCAGATTGATTAGCCCAGCAAACGACAGTTCCATGGTCGCGGGCACTATAATCGATTTCGAGGTAAGCGACCTAAACATCAGTCAAGTTCAGTACAGGCTGAATAACGGACCCCTTCTAACCCTTTCCTCGCCCTACGACATCGACACAACCGGGTACTCTGAAGGAACATTTACAGTACAGATACAAGCACTCGATAGCAGTCAGAACAGCGCAAACAAAACCTACAGGTTCACAATAGACAACAGCCTAGTAGACAACACGGCACCTGTGATTACAGTGAATTCGCCTGTCAATCTCAGCACCATCATCCCAGGGACGATAATCGATTTGTCTGTGACCGACCCCAATCTCTTCTTTGTGAATTATTCAGTAAACGGTGGCTCGTCGACTACACTTCTAAACCCTTACGACATCGACTCGGGAGGATTTGGCGATGGAGTAACCACCATCATAGTGAACGCTATAGACAGCAGAAGCAATCTCGCCACAGTCACACTCATTTACATTGTCGATTCCTCTCTCACAGATTTCACATCCCCAGTTATTTCATTGATTAGCCCACTTAACAACACACAAATGCCGATTGGCTCAACCATAGATTTCAGCGTCTCAGATGACCACCTGACATCCGTCAATTACAGCATCAACAACCTTCCCGCCCAACCTTTGTCCTCACCATTTGACATCGACACATCCACCTGGCTTGAGGGAACCTACATAATAAGAGTAAACGCCGCAGACACCAACGGAAATACTGCAACTTCTACCTATCAATTCAGCTTAGTACTGACTAATGTCTCGCTCTACCTTTCAAGTCTCTCAATAAACGACATTAATCCCGGAGGTACTATATTAGTCGCGGTATCGATAGACTCAGACACATCAATCGATGATGTTTCTGTGGCAATCGACTTACCGGACGGATCATCTGTAACATATCCTATGCTTGGCATAGGCAATCTTTACAGCATAAGCATAGCAGGATTTGCAACTCTAGGGGACTATTTTGTTGTTGTAACCGCAAACAACACTGGAGGTGACACCGCAACCCGATCCACATGCTTTGAAGTGTATACGGACTGGACTTTTTCAGGGGATGTGCTGAATTCCCAGGGACAGGTTATCCCCACAAATTTCACCTTAACAAGGTCGGGATGCCATGAGGTTGCTCAGACATTCAGTACCGACTCAAATGGAGACTACAGCGCAGTAGTCAGAAACAAGGTTTATAACCTTACAATTGACGTCATCGACGGACAAATGAGACTCTACAACATCGACTTTGCAACTATCGCAGACGACCCCCTGGACCTTGAAAAACTGGCGGGTATCAACCTGTACCTACCGAATGCAACCGGCTTATCAGGTTATGCAGTAAACCATTCAATTTCCATTTCAACAGGAAGGATTTATCTGAGGTATGACGAAGATGACATCGTCAACAATGAAAATTTTGTGTTCCTTCTAGGATGCAGTGATTGGAACTGGACGGCAAGAGAGTGTACAAACAACTTCTCCATCGTCCCATCCGCTGTACTAGATATTTATACAAACACTATGCGAGTCGATGTCACCAATCTTACGACTCTGTTTTTGGCTGAATCTCTATCTTGTGGAGACTCTGTCTGCCAGCTTACCTACGGGGAAAACTGTTATACCTGTCCAGATGACTGCGGACTGTGCGAGACCAACGTATCAATAAACATCACAATCAACCAGACCTCAATTGGAGGAGGAGGAGGCAGCAGGGTCAATTTGGGACCAATTGAAGAGCTCCTGGAACAGATAACGGGAAACATCACCTTAATGGATCAAAGGATGGCATTGATAGAAGAATACCTTTCAAGACTCAATTTGACTATCAGTCCAACCACCTTACAGGCAATAGGGGACATGATCGGCTCCCAAACAGAGAAACTCGACTTGATATTCCTTTCCCAGCAGATCTCCCAACTAATCTATGGTTCACAGATTGTTTCGGCTGAATTATACCCCGGAGAATACACCCAGACCCAGATTCATTTGAAAAACAGCCTAAATGAAATAATCGATTTAGAAGTGAATGTGAGCGGAGGAATAGCAGACTTCGTGACACCTGAGCTTAGAACCTTTAATCTCAAACCAAGCGAGGACATAGATATAACAATCATAGTCTATATTCCACCAGGAACTAATCCTGGAACCTATTACGGAGACATAACCATTCACGGGAAAGACATAGTATCCCGAATCCCCGTCAACATCAGGGTGCTCTCACCTCTGACCAAGCTTATCGATTTCAAGATCCAGCTAGTCTCGGATGTTGTCCGACCAGGCGAAGAGATTAGGGCAGAAGAGATATTTTATAACCTCGGAGAATTCGGTCAAATCGAGGTAACAGCAGTCCTTGAATTACTCGACGAAAACGACAATGTCGTAAACAGAAGAGAAGACACACTGACTGTTGAGACAAGCCAAAACATCATAAAAACCCTCAGAGTTCCAGAAGATGCCCAAGAAGATAAGAGATACATAATCCAGGGAACAGCGTATTATTCCGGTTTAAACAACGAGACCCTCAGAACGAATGCCATAGCATACGTTACAATCCACACACCTCTATTATTGAGAAAATACTATGGAGTGCCGCTATGGGCCTATCTACTCATAATTATTAGCGCAATATTAGCTTACAGCCTAAACCTATACAATAAACAAAGAATAGCTTCCAGAAGACGCTACCTAGAGACAATAGACTATAAAACACTACCCCCACTTATCGATCGCTCAGGATTTATTGGAAAGCTTGCTGAAACAGACATACGCACATTCATAAAACTAGACGACCTCACAACGCACACCCTAATCGCTGGAGCAACTGGATCAGGGAAGACCATAGCAGCACAAGACATAGCCGAAGAGGCATTGAAGAAAGGCATATCTGTTATCGTATTTGATCCTACAGCTCAGTGGACCGGTTTCCTCAGACCGAACAAGGACAAAATAATGCTACAATCTTACCGATCATTCGACATCAAGCAATCCGAAGCAAAAGCCTTTGACGGAAACATTGTGACCATCAATGATCCCACACAGCAGATAGACCTTAAAAGATACATGAACCCCGGAGAAATCACCGTATTCTGCCTTAATAGCCTTGATCCAAAAGAAATCGATGTATTTGTGGAAAACACAGTAAAAACGATTTTCAAGGCAGAATTAGCCGAAAGCCAGAATCTCAAAATGATCCTCGTATACGACGAAGTCCACCGCCTCCTGCCAAAATTCGGGGGCTCAGGCAGAGGATTCACCCAAATCGAGAGAGCGGCAAGAGAATTCAGAAAATGGGGTCTCGGATTGACCTTGATAAGCC
>JBDREA010000076.1:0-3602 GCA_043820265.1 Candidatus Altarchaeota archaeon
CAACAAGATAATAAAATGTACCAAATTGTAAATCAAAACAATTTACGCCTCTCCACTCACCGTCAATCAACACAACTAAGGATCGCGGATTAAATAACTGTCCGATTTGAAGTTTGTTGTGGTACTGCTCTATAGTTCCATTGAGGTAAATAATCATCGAATACAATTCTCATATTTTCTTTAAAACCTATGGAAACTTTTCGACCGGTCTCGTAAACTTTATCAATGACTTCAACGGTAACTTTCAATCCAGTTTTAGTACTGGTTTTTCTTATCAAATCCCGAACGATCCCTACATTTTTGAATACAACTCCTTGACAGGCTCGGGTAACATGAGAAAATAACCTGTGTTCGATGGGATTATACTTGGATGTATAGGGTGGATAGTGGGCAATACGAACTTCAACCCCGATTTCATCAACCAGTTTCTGTAAATCCTCTTTGAAAATATAATGTCTGCTACTATTACTACCTCCACCATCACAAAGGATTAAGATCGAAGTGGTATCTGGATAGCTATGCTGTCCTAAATTATACCACCAGTTTCGGAGACAATCACAAGCAAACTCACTGGTGTCTTTGCTCGTTCCGATATTAATATACCCACTATTTTGATTGAGATCGTATATTCCATGCGGAATGACGACTCCAGAAGCAAAGCTGTTGAAATCATGGTCCCATGTTTGAACAACCTCTTTACTATACAAACGTCCCTCCCGATAATAATTACCCAAATCTTCTTTCTTCTTGGTGTCCATGCTTATGATCGGTTCACCATTTATCCGATACTCATGTTTGAGCTTTGCAATGTTTTCAAATTGTTCATTTCGATTTTTTACAGTTTTAATACATTTATTTTTTTGGGCTTTACGCCGCCGGTAATTATGATTTTTTAAAAGTTTTTCGATTACGGTAGTGCTAACTGAAATCCCATATTGTTCATATATTCTATCAGAAATTTCACACTGTGTCAAGTTCGTCCAAATAACATTCTCGCTCATCGGATCTCCAGCAGTATAATTTTTGAGGACATTCAGAAACTTTTCATCAATGTCAGGAAAAGTTTCCTCATACCCTTTTCGGCCGCCTCCTGTCCTACGTATTCGTTTTTCGTTACTCTTATCACAAGGCAAGTTTTCAATCTCACTTCTTCCTCGGGATACCGTCTTTGGACTACATCCAAAAACCTTTTCGAGATATTTGATCCCGCCATGTCCCAATAGCATTGACTCAATCGCTGCATACCGTCTCTTATCTTTTTCAGAAAGTGTATCGTAAAGCCTTTTCATTTTTTCCTCAACAGGGTAGGTATACTCTCTTTGAATCGTATTCCCTGCCCAGAAGGTTTGCAAGAGTTTTTTTTTATTCCATACTCATTTATCACCCACTCCACATCTCTTTCACTGACTCTTTTCCCCATAGATGTCAGAATATTAACGATGATCGTGGACCTTTTTTCGCAATGTTGGATCATCACTAAGAGTATGTCAATAATCGTTTTATTGGAAGGGAGTTTCTGTTTTATTCGCTCATGTGCATCCCCTTTCATTTTTTTTCTCACCGAAATTTGATTTGCTCGTTTTTTTTCATTTGCACTATAATAGATTTGGTTTCTACCATCTCTCACACTAACAAGAAGCCCTTTTTTCCTACATTTTAGAAGTTGATTATGGGTTCGTATTTTGAGAGTTTTTGCAATGCTACCAGCGGAAAAACCTATAGGACTCTGCTCTACGATCTGTCGAATGGTTTCTTCAACATTTCCCCACTTTGAAAATCTAACTTTGTTATATTCCCAAAGCCCATTTTCATCGAATATGGGTATCTGTTTCAGAGTAATATACTGTCTTTGGAAATTATAGCTTGTATAGTACAGACCTCTGAGTTTGTTGAATAATGTCCATTCTGAGCAATGGAGGTTATCAGTAAGGCTTTTTATCCCAACCACCTTAAGCTCTTTTATTCTGTCTGTAATTTCCTGTTTTGTGGTTTCTACCGGTCTCATGTTATCACACGATGAGTACATGTCCTTTCTAGTAATTATAATTTACTCTTTGTGTGATAAGTAGGTTTTGGATATAAGCCAGGCATCGCAAAATCTCAAATAGTTAACTTACAAAAAGTAAGGATTAGGGATGAACAACAGAATTTTTCGAATGAAATCGGACAGTTATTTAATTTCTAATCCTTAGCTTAGACATAATTCCTTCCTGAGTGTTTTCTCCAACTTTTCAAATATGTTTTTCCCTTGCAATTTCCATGACGCTAAAAGTGAAGCGATATATTGATAGTTCTCAGCCCCTTCTTTCGACCGAAAACAACCGATTATCTTTTTCACAATAACATGTTCTCTTATTGCTTGTTCTCCAAGATTGTTCGTTGGTTCCATACCTGGATATAGTAGAAAGGTAAACCACTTCCCAAGTCCATTTTCGATGTACACAACCGGTTCAGATAATTCCTCGTACTCCCGATATTTCTTGACGATATCTTTCATTTCTTTTTCAACCGAGGACTTCTTTTCTTTCCTCTCGTCCATGGTAGGTTCTTTTTCGAGGAACTCCTTCAATCTCTTGTAGCAGTGATGTAAGTCTTCCGACAACTGCTTGCCGGAATCTGATTTATCCTCAAAAGCTTCCACTTTTCTCAGAAGATGGGCCCAGCAACGTTGGATAATTGGATACTTCCAGTATGCCTTCCAACCATCAACGATGATTGGTTTATCCCATTTCTCGCCAAGGATTTCTTTTGGAACCTTTCCACCCCTGGATTTCTCTATTGCAACCAATACATCGTCATTATTCGTGCGGAAAAGCCATAACCAATTCGGATCTCCATTGATCTTGATTCCGGTCTCATCGATATGAACCCAATCGGCTTGATGAATCTTCGTAATGGTTTTTTCGTAATCCGTTTTACATGCGTCACCTACTCTCAATAACATGTCCATGATCCCTTTCGGACTGATCTCAAAATTGTTCGCAAATAATAGAAAATCCTGAATCTTTCTCAATACACCTCTTAAATGAAATTTCAACATCGTGACATATACCAGTAGGAAAATGCCGAAGTTCCCTACCTTTGGGCAATCAGGATGCTTGGAAACAAATTCATGCCCACAATCTTTGCACCTAACCCTATGGAGATTGTATTGAATGACCTTTATCTTCTGTGGCGGTGGAATATCTTCAATGGTACGTTTATCGGGATTGTCCAGATCCTGAACGTTATGACCACCACAATTTTCACATTCCTTTGCGGTTACTTCAATGATCTCATCAGGTTCAAGCTTCGGACGTGTGGCACCTTTATGCCCCTTTGGGGCTCCTCGCTTTTTATTTGATTCCCTTTTCTTCTTTTTCGGGAACTTACGAGCCGATGGAGGTGTATTTGGATTCTCATAAAATGTGAGCTTTTTCTTCAATTCAAGGTTTTCTTTTTCAAGCTTCTGAGCACGTTCGAGAGCGCGATCTCTTTCAACAAAGGCTTCATCTCTTTCGATGAAAGCTTCATCTCTTTCGATGAAAGCTTCATCTCTTTCGATGAAAGCTTCATCTCTTTCGGCGGAAATCCGGAAAATGGATTCCTCCAATTGCCTGATG
>JBDREA010000077.1:0-10234 GCA_043820265.1 Candidatus Altarchaeota archaeon
GACCAGTTAATCCGTCTTTTACAGCATTTACCAGGGTTGTACCCTTATAGACTGCGTCAATGAGTCTCGCAGAAGTAGGCCTTCTTGTGGGAGCAACTGATGGCATTTTTCTTTCCAATGTATGGATGGATAGTTTTAGGAAATGAAAGTATAAAACACCTTTTTTTAATGCCTTGCGTCAATAATTCTATTGGAGATGTGGAAATGAGTTACCAGTTTCGCAGATTGGCCCTGCTATTTCTTATTAGCGTAGCCTTAGCTTCGCCCACTTTGGCTGCTTTTGAAAGCGAAGAGATGCTTTCACTTAAGTGGCGAGTCAATATGGGAGGAAAGCTTGAAGCTTCAAGCAGCATCAACCAGCTTTATGTGAAGGACTTGGACGGGGACGGATTCGGGGAAGTGATTTTGATATCTGCTGGAAGCCAAACAGTGGGGGGTGTAGCTCGAAACAACGGAGCCTTCGTCTTTAGGGACGACGGCACCCCCTGGTGGCAGCAGGGGACCCAAGAGCAGCTTAGAACAAGTTTCATCGGAGACCTTGATAAAGATATGAAACAAGACTTGATTTTGACTTCCGGTGGACTGGCAAACAATATCCAAAGGGGTACAATCTATGTCTTGGACGAGGAGGGAAACCTGGACCAAAAGGCTCATTCCACGAGAATGATTCTAAGCCTTGAAGTGGCCGACGTGGACGGAGACACTTGGCCGGACATCATTGGAGGATCGACTCAGCAGGTTTCCTTGTTTGACAAGTACGGAGAAACCCAATGGGATTACCTTATCGGTGATGAGGTCCGCTCTGTCTCCGCTGGTTCACTGGATATGGAGGATGACGTACAGATAATTGCTGGAGCTGACAAGGTGTATGTCTTAAACAAAGATGGAAACTTGATGGGGGAAATTGACTTAGGTTCAAAGATAAAATATCTTACGATTGCAAATGTCACCCCCAGTTTTGGGTCTGAAGTTATCGCTTTAACAGAAAAAAACGAGATTGTCTGTGTGGGAATCGATGAAATTAAGAGGGGAATAGGAAAAGAATGGAAAAAATTTGAGCTAAATGAGAAATGGAAGGTAAGTATGGGGGAAGGTATCACAAGCATTTTGGTGGGTAACTTTGACTCCGACAATGCAGATGAGACACTGATTGGAACCGAAGCAGGAAACCTTTTATTAATCGATAACACAGGCTTCATATCTTGGAGGAAACCTAAGGCAGCCCTCGGAGACATTGTCTCGCTTTCAGTTAATGATATCGACTTCGACGACACGTTGGAGATTGTTGGGGGGTCCCTGGATAAGCGCATATTCGTTTATGATGTGAAAGGTAACTTCGAGTGGACCTTTGATGTACGCGAACCTGTGTTTTCTGTTGAAGCGTTTGACTTGGACGAAAACAATTTCATGGACATCATAGTAGTCACAAACTGGAAGAACGTCAATGTCTATGAACTCAACAAGACCTTTGTGAAGTTGCAGATGGCGCAGATGTATTTCAGGCGAGCACAGGGGAATTTCACCATCTCAAAGTTTAATGAAGCCATAAGCAACTTAAACAATGCCAAAAGACTTTTTTCAGAGTTGGGGGACGTAGCCGGCTTAAGGGAATGCGAGAAACTGGGAGAGCAGATAACCGAAAAAATAGATTATGAGCGAAAACTCGAGGCTGAGTCATATCACAAAAAGGCCCAGGAACTCTATATAGAGGGTAACTGTAAAAAAGCATTGGACTACAATAACAAGGCCCTCCAGATATTCATCGAGATGGGTGACTCAGAGAGCATCCTGAAATCGGAGCTTATACAGCTGCGAATAGACGAATGCCTAAAACTAGCTCCCACATCCATCTCCACAACAATTAGAGATGAAACAGATAAACCCACTATCCCAGGGTTATCCACCAACACTCTGATGCTGATTGGTGGAGTAGTCTTCTTAATCGTCTTCTTGGGAGTCGTCGGAAAGAAATTAAAAAAGAGCCGTGAGATTTCCGATTTGGAAGAAGGATACGAAACGGCCAAGATAGAGGATAATGAGTGGGATGAGATACTCAACGAATAGGGGATTAGACATGGTTTCGCCCATATATTCTTTAAAGAATTTAACTGTTGTCTTGTTGGCATTATTGACTTTGTCCTCAATGGTTGGGGCGCAAACTGTTTCCGATGGATGTTTTTTAACTGAAGGGTATAGCGGGGAAGATTATTATCACACAGCCAATGAGTACTATATATCAGACTATTATCCTCTGGCATTATGCTATACATTGGAGGCAAGAGATGTTTTTGAGGAAGATGGAAACCAGGAGGGCTTGGCTAAGACTCTGGCGCTTGAGAGTGCGATTGCGGGTCATTTGACGGAGAATCGTTTGGCGGGAATGTTTTATTCTATTGCAGGAGACTATTACTTGGATGAGAGATACACTGCGTCAATAAGTCGCGCTCTGAAGGCCTTGGAGATATACGAAAAACTCAACCAGACAGCAGATATCTATAAAACCAATGACCTAATAACTGCCGCGAAAAAGGAGATAGAGAAAAATAAAGGAGATATAATGGAGAGGGCAAACCTTGCCTTCTTATTGGCTAAAAAGTACTTTCGAGATGAGGATTATTATCTTGCCAGGGATTTGGGAAAAAACGCATCCAATTTGTACTCGCAGGTCCCATATCAACCCGGAAAAGACAACGCCGACACATTAATGGATTCATCAGAAAAAAAACTGCAGGAGATGAAACAGAACGCTGATGTGTTATTTGACACCGCAAACGACTATTATGTGGCAAAGGACCTCGATAAGGCCGAGATACCTGCCTCTAAGGCTCTTGAGTTTTACAAGAAGTTAAGAGACGAAGGGGGCATCCAAAAATGTGAGAACCTGATAAGAAGGATACTCATCGAACGAGGACAGAAAGTTAATGACAAACTAGTAAAAGCGGATTTATTCTTCCAAGACGCAGAAAACTTTTTCATCAAGAGAGACTGCCAGAATGCAACTTATTGGGTGCTTGAGGCCAGGGACCTGTATGCCGGGCTCTATAATGATGCTTCCTCCCTCACCGATAAGCGAGAACAAAAACAATTGCATGATTTCTATCAGTCCCTGATAAACAAATGCAACAAATTACTAGGGCAAATCCAGGAGGAATGCGGAAGAGAAATAATCAAGCAACAGGCAGAAAACGCATATCTGGAATCCCAGAAAAACCTTCTACAAAACAATTACAGGTTATCCGTTACATACGCCCAAAAAGCCAGGGGTTTATGCTCCCAGATAGAGGATTTCGTATGCGTGGCAAAGGTAGAGAACCTAATCACAGAAATCAACAGCAGAGTCGAGGAAAAACAGAAAGCCGATGCATTATTGGAGGAAGCAGAAGGATTCTACGACAGTGCTGAATTCCAAAACGCATTACTCAAATCCGAAGAAGCACTCGTCGTATACAAGGCCATCTGGCACAAGGAACTCCAAGAAAAGGTCGAATCGTTTAAAGAGGAGATATACGTGGGCCTGGAAAAAAGAGATGAAGCAGAAAAATTCCACGACAAAGCCCAACAATATTTCGAAACCCAGAATTTCGAAAAAACCGTCGAGTATGCAACCAAAGCAAGAGAGATATATCTCGACATAAATATGACCTTAGGCATAGCTGGAACAGATGCCTTGATATCCAACAGCCAGGAAGTGTTAGATGAGAGGGCCCGGCAAAGAAGAAACCAAATGCTCATCATTGGGGGGTTGATCATCGCAGGAGGAGCAATAATAATCTTTGTGTGGAAGAAGAAGAAGGACCTGGAAGAAGATGCTGAACTGCGCTACGAAGAAGACCGGCGCATAAAGATAAGGGAAGAAGAGGAATGGGAGATAGAAAAACAGGAAGAAACGGAGAAACGTGTGAAAGAAGAGCTTGAAGCGATATTGAAAAGGGAGCGCAGCGAACTGGAAAAGGAAGAATAAGAAAATGCAACAAAAGATAATGGAACTATGCCGCAGAAGAGGCATAATATTCCCTTCATTTGAGATTTATGGAGGCGCAAGCGGATTTTATGATTATGGACCAATCGGCGTCCGGATAAAAAAGAACTTGGAAGACATCCTAAGAAGGAAGTATGTTATTGAAGACGGATGCTTCGAAGTAGAGTGCCCGACTGTGACCCCGGAAAAGGTCTGGATCGCAAGCGGACACGTTTCATCCTTCACCGACCTTTTGACTGAGTGCGCTAAATGCGGGGAATCCTATAAACTTGAGCAATTGGTTACCGAGCAGCAACCCGATGATCTGAAAAACATAGGAAAAGTCGATGCCATGAAGATGCTGGTCGACTCAGGGAAGTTATCCTGTCTTAAATGCAAAAGCACCCAGCTCGGAAAACCATACGCCTACAACCTGATGTTTAAAACGGAGATTGGAGCGGGAAAACAACGCCAAACTGGTTACCTTCGCCCTGAGACAGCCCAGACCATTTATCTTCCCTTCAGAAGGCTTTGGGAGGTTGTCAGAAAGAAGCTCCCATTTGGAGTAATGCAGATAGGTCACAGTTTTAGAAACGAGATATCGCCTCGCCAGGGAATTGTGAGGCTTAGGGAGTTCACCCAGGCAGAAGTCCAGTACTTCATGGACCCCGAAGACAAGAAAACTGAAAGCTTTTCTGAGGTGTCGGCTTTGAAGGTGAGAATCCTCGATAAAAAGGGAAAAGAGGCAACTCTGACCCTGAAGCAGGCCGTCAAAAAGAAGGTGATAGACCTCGAACTCATGGCGTACCACCTGGGAGTCGCTTCTAAAGCCTTCACAGACATGGGCATGGCTCCCGAAAAACTCAGGTTACGCCAACACAGAGACGACGAAAGGGCGTTTTACAGCACAGACACATGGGACGTCGAATACGAATCCAAGGCGTATGGGATGGTGGAGATGGTGGGTTTATCTGACAGGACAGACTATGACCTAGGCCAACACCAAAAACTCTCCGGGGAAAGCATGGAAGTAAACATCGAAGGCAGAAAATTCGTACCCCACGTATTCGAGGTCTCATACGGCATTGACCGCCCGTTTTATTGCACATTGGAGTCCACTTACCGAGAAGAGGGAGAGGGAGAGGACCGAAGGGTTTGGTTCAGCCTCCCAAAGGAGATAGCACCCTACAAAGTAGCTGTGTTCCCTCTTGTGAAAAAAGACAAAATCCCCCAAAAAGCAAGTGAGATATTCAAAGAGCTTAGAAGCCAGGGGCTATACGTCCTCTACGATGAAGCGGGAAGCATCGGAAAAAGATACGCCAGAGCAGACGAAATCGGCATACCCGCGTGCATCACAATAGACTACGACACACTAAAAGACGACACCGTAACGGTAAGGGACCGAGACACAAAAAACAGAAAAGAATAAATATAAGCGGACTAGCGGCATTTTTAAAGGTTTAGTGCTATTACTTGACTCCAACTGTTTATGTAGGGGTGGTTTTTGTGACATCTATTTGCATGTATTTTCAAGTCCATCAACCTTATAGGCTGAAGTGGTTTTGGCCTGGGGATGCGAACGGCTCAAAGGAGCCATTAATGGACAGGTACTTTGATCAGCCGTTAAACGAGTGGACTTTTCATAAGGTTGCGGGGAAATGCTATCATCCTGCGACCGATAAGGTTTGTGAGGCCGTCGACAATCTGAGAAATGAGAAGCGCCCCTTTAAGGCGGCGTATTCGCTTACAGGATGTTTTTTAGACCAGTGCGAGAGATGGGACCCTGACCTCCTTGAGAAATTCAAGTGGCTTGCCTCAACCAAGAAGGTCGAATTCCTCGCGGAAACCTACCCCCACAGCCTCGCGAGCCTTTTTGAGGACACCACTGAATTCATTGAGGAGGTGGAGTTGCACCGCCAGACTGTAAAGGATCTCCTGGGAGTGACACCTCAGGTCTTTCGAAACACGGAACTGCTATACCACAACGGCATAGCAAAGACCGTGGAGGAATTAGGCTTCAAAGGCATCCTAACAGAGGGTATAGAGAGGATTCTCGAAGGATGGAAGAGTCCGAATTATGTGTATCAAGCTCATGGATGCAAGAAACTGAAAGTGCTTCTAAGAAACTACAAGCTAAGCGACGACATCGGATACCGCTTCAGCGCGAAATGGTGGAGCGAGTGGCCCCTTGACGCTGAAAAATACGCAGGCTGGCTTTCCGCGACTCCGGGGGAGACCATAAACATCTTCATGGACTATGAGACCTTCGGGGAACACCAATGGGAGGACACGGGGATTTTCTGGTTCCTTCAGGCCCTGCCACATAAGATCCTTGATTGGGAGCACCTCGAATTCGACACCCCAAGCGAAGTCATCTCAAAATACCACGACAGGGGCGAGCTCATGGTCCCCTGGTATGAGACCGTGTCCTGGGCGGACATGGAAAGGGATGCGACGGCATGGCTTGGAAACCATATGCAGCATCTGTGCTTCAACCAGTTAAAGCACATGGAGGGGATAGTAAAACAACTGGGAGATCCAGAGATACTTCGAATTTGGAGGTTTCTTCTCACAAGCGACCACTTTTATTACATGTGCAACAAGGGATGGGGGGACGGCGACGTCCACTGCTACTTCAGCCACCACGGAACACCATACGATGCCGGATTAAACTATTATACCATACTCATGGATTTAAGGGAAAAGGTGCTCAAGGCTCTCTGGGAAAAGAAGAACGTGAAGATCGGATCCGAATCTAAACCAGCTAAGAGAAAGGCCGAAAAGAATCCAAAAAGGGAATAGTTCCAATCCTTATTCTTCATCAGGTTTTTCAGAAAGACGTTTTGCAAGGATAAAAGGATTCCTCTTCTTATAAGCATTTATCCACCAGACAATTAGGGTTGTTGCGGCTGCGAAAAGCAGATTCAGAAAGAGAATCAATGAAAACAAGAATATAACGGAATGGCTTTGTAGAAATGCTTGATTTTTGAGGGTGTCAATCTATGAGGCTTGGAGCCTCATAGATTAGTTGGTGACTATAAATGACATCCTCAAGTGGTATTGAGAACCAGTATATTAAACTGGTTTCGGATCTTGGGGGTGTGTTGGCGGCGCGATGTGTTCCGGTGTATGGCAGCAGGTTTAGTCGGCGTGATTTTACCGTGCATCAACATATTGTTTTGTTGGTTTTGCGGGCGCGTGAGCGTAAACCTTTCCGCGATTTCTGCGAATGGTTGGGTGTCGCGTTAGAGATTCGTAAGGCTTTGAAGTTGCGGCGGATACCGCATTACACGACGCTGCAGAAGCAGGCGGCGAGTCTGCCGCCAAGGTTTCTGGAACAATTAGTGGCGTGGGTTGGAAAAAAGGCCGCAGACTCATCTGAAATGGTCGCCGTGGACGCTACTGGTTTCAGCCTCGATTGCAGCAGCCACTACTACTGCAAGCGCATACAACGCTTGGACAAGTACCGTAACTACTTGAAGACCTCGATTGTAGGTGACATGGATACACAAGTGATACTTGGTGCACGCTTGCGCCTCAAGCGCAGACACGACAACATCGACTTCGTACCCCTGCTGCGAAAAACACGTAGACGCATCATGTTCAACACCGTCGTCGCCGACAAAGCATACGACAGTGAAGACAATCTCGCCTTCGTCGAAACCGAACTTAAAGCCACACCAATTATTCCACCAAAATACCAAGACAAACCACCCGACAAAACACGTGGAGTCAGACGCCAACAACTGAAGGCTAACTTCCCACAGCAAACATACAACCAAAGAAACAAAATCGAAACCATAATCAGCGTCATCAAACGATGCTACGGCAGCACAATCCACAGCCGAACCCACCGAACACAGAAAAACGAACTACTACTCAAACTAATAGCCTACAACCTACGAAAAATCACTCAACAAATAGAAACCCTCTGGTGAGGGTTTCTACAAAGCCAACGGAATCCATTCTCAGATGTAAGCCTTTTTTGAATCTACGATTTTTGTCAGGCGGTTGATCTGGCTTTTGGTGTTGTTCACCAAAGCTTTCCTCAATAAATCCCCTGAAAACCCCTTAAGCTTTACCTCGTCAAACACCGAAGCCAGATGGTAGTCGCATAAAACGCCTTTGAGCCAGTCACGGAAATCGTTTTGATCCTCTCGAAGGTGATAGTCAATTGAGGGGAGATCGACTCTCTCAAGTATATGGCTGAATTGCTCAAGGCTTTTTGCCTTAAATCCTGTGTATAAGACGTTGTGGTTCTGGCTTAGATTGAAGTAGAAGGCCTCTTCAGGGGAAACCACCCTCAGACTCCAATCAGGGTCTCTTCTAACCGAATGCATTTGAATGAACCTCTTAAGTGTGCCGTTCACTACGCTGTCATCGCTTATAGCCTGATTCGGCCAGATACGGGAATCGTTTACAACTGACACCCTCTGCCCCAGATCGCAATTGGAGCCGACGACGACGTTAAAACCGATCTTACTTGCCTGCCCGATATTACATGATTCTGCTAATACACAATCATAGAGGTTTGAGTTCACCCCCAGCGTGTTTTCCTCAAAGACCACTGAACCGTATAGTTCGCTGTCCTTTTTGATCACGACATTGTCGCCGATGATTGTGTTTGGTCCAAGAATGCAGCCTTCCTCTATGAACACGTTCTTTCCGATGACTACCGGCCCAAGAATCTTTGTGTTCCCAGAAACCCGGCTGTTGTCCCCTATGACCAGGGGGCCGTCAAATTCGGACCCTATATCGATGTTTTCCCCGAATCGGTTTGATACCTTGGTCATAAGCCAGTCCCTCGCTTTATTGTAGCCTTCAGGCTGTCCTACATCGACCCAAAAGCCTTTTGTCTCCAACCCATATAACGACTCTTTTTCTACTAAGACGGGGAAAAGATCCCTGCTGAAGTCAAAAAAGGAGTCTTCAGGGATGAATTCCAAAACTTCCGGCTCAAGGACGTAAACGCCGATGTTTGCAAGGTTACTGAAGCAGTCATCGGGGCCTGGTTTTTCATGGAAACGCCTTATTCTTCCGTCATCGCCTAGATCAGCTATCCCATAATGGCTTGGATCATCCACGGCAAGCAATGCCACAGAGCAAAGCGCCCCTCTTTGCTTATGCGATTTGATGAGCTCAGATAGGTTTATGTCTGTTATGTTGTCTCCCTGGATGACGACGAACGTTTCTTTGAGCATGTGAGCGATGTTTTTTACTGAACCGGCTGTTCCTAGCGGTGATTCCTCCGCAGGGTAATGTAGCTTTAATCCTTGATCTTCTCCCTCCCCAAAGAACTGCTGGATGTATTCCCGCATATAATTAGTGGTTATGATGACTTCATCGATATTATGGGCTTTAAGATAATCGATTATGTGCTGTGTAACAGGTTTATTGAGAAGAGGAATCATGGGTTTGGGCCTGGTGAAGGTTAAAGGACGGAGACGGGTGCCTAACCCTCCTGCTAAGATGACTGCCTTCATTTAATACCACCCCTAATCAGAAAACTGGAAGCTTCTCTAATAAAATATGCCGATTCAGATATAAAAATGCTGTGTATAGGAGGAAGATGATTTACTCACACGCTCAATGGGCATCCAGTGATCTTTTCATAGGCTTCTAGATAGCGTTTTGTCGTGCCCTCAACCACATCGGAAGGCAAAGAGGGGGCTGGAGGCTCCTTATCCCAACCGCTCGCAACCACGTAGTCTCTCACGAATTGTTTATCAAAGCTTGGCTGAGGCTTCCCGGGAACGTATTGGTCGACAGGCCAGAAACGGCTTGAGTCAGGGGTCAATACTTCATCTATGAGTATGACTTCATTATCAACAAGGCCGAACTCGAATTTTGTATCTGCAATGATTATTCCTCTGTCCCCTGCATACGTAGCTGCTTTCTTGTATATTGAAATGGAATAATCTCTAATCTTCCCCGACACATCCTCCCCAACCAAATCCTTGGCTTTATCAAATGTTATATTGATGTCATGGCCGGATTCCTCCTTAGTTGAGGGTGTGAAGATGGGTTCAGGAAGCCTGTCAGACTCTTTGAGGCCTTTTGACAGGTCTATTCCACATACTGTGCCCTCTTTTTGATACTGCTTCCAACCTGAACCAGATAAGTACCCTCTGACCACGCATTCAATGGGTATTACCTCTGTTTTTTTTACGAGAATAGTGCGTCCAGCATATAGGTCTCTCTTTTCTTGCACTTCCATCGGAAAATCAGAAATGTCAGCGGAAATCAAGTGGTTCCCAACTGTGTCACCAAAAAAGT
>JBDREA010000078.1:0-4119 GCA_043820265.1 Candidatus Altarchaeota archaeon
TGAGTCACAAAAATGATGGTTTTCTTCTCCCCCCTCCAGATATCCAACAACCACTGTTGCATTTTATCGCGGGTGTAGACATCTAGGGCGCCGTATGGCTCATCCATGAGAATAAGATCCGGGTCTGCGGCCAACGTACGAGCCAAGGCCACACGCTGAATCTGTCCGCCAGAGAGCTCATGAGGATAAGCCTTAGCCTTGTCAGCCAATCCAATCATGCCAAGATAATGGGATACTTCCCCGTTCCTTTTTCGGATCCCAAAATTAATGTTCTCTTCCACAGTCATCCAGGGAAAAACAGCGTGGTCCTGAAAAACGATGCCAATCCTCTTAGGCCGAAAAACAGACCCGCTATAAGGGATAAACCCTGCAACCGTATTAAAGAGAGTTGTCTTCCCGCAACCCGATTCCCCGACGACTGCGACGAATTCGCCTTCCAAAACTGAGAGGTTGATTTTTTCAAGTATCACATCCTTTCCATAACTCGCGCTGAGGTCATCCAATTTTAGCTTTTGTTTGTTTTCCTGATCCATGGAAATATCCTCCCAGACACATACACGAATAATGTGTCTGATAGAACGCCAAGTAATCCTAGCATTAAGAGGCCGACCATCATGATGTCGATTCTATAGGTTAGGTTTGAGACATAGATTAAGTATCCAAGTCCACGTGATGCGCCAGCGAGCTCTGAGACGAAGACCATGATGTAGGCTATACCTATGCTCGTTCTGATTCCCGTGATTATGAATGGGATACTTGCTGGAAACACTATGTGCCTCCACTTCTTCCATTTCGAAGATGTGAGTGTCGATGATGCTCTTAGGTAGTAGACAGGTATGCCTGATGCTCCCGAATGCGTGCTTATCCAAACAGGAAAGAAAACTGCAAAGCTGATTGAGAAAAGCTTTGCCGACTCCCCAATGCCAAGCCAAACGATTATCAGAGGAATTATAGCAACAGGGGGAAAGGACCGGAAGACGTGGAGTATGGGGCTTAGTGATTCATGGACGAATTGGACTCTTCCGGTAGTTAGTCCACAGACTACCCCAAGTATGCTTCCGATAGATAGGCCTATTGCAACCCTGTAAAGGCTTGTTGTGGTGTGTTCTATCAGTTCTCCTGATTCAACCTGCTCCCATGTTGCGGCTGCAACTTCCGTTGGGGGAGGAAATAAGGTTATGTTGACCAATCCGCTTTCCGATGCAATCTGCCATAGTAAGAGAAATCCAAGGAGGGATAGTATGAAGTTATGCTTCCCCATCTTAATCAGTTCATGCATTCTTTACAAAGACACAACCTCGGGTTTGACCTTTAGCAATCCGTCTTTGTATAAGTAACCTTGAAGGTTTGGTTTTGGCTGGTTTTTTTGGACTTTTCCCGTTTCCTTAGCCCATTGCGCCTCCTCTTCGAGGGTGTTAAGAAGTTCCTTATTCAAGGCTACATCAAATTCGACAGAATCCCAGATTCTGTCAAGAGTCTCTTTATCTAATTTAGTATATTTCATTATGATTTCCTTCGATTCCTCAGGATGCTGATCCACATAATCAGATGCCCTAACCAAGGCCTTAAGTATTTTTTCAATCTGTTTGGGATTTTTTTCCACCCATTCCTTGTGAGCATCCAATACGAAGTACTCAGAGTAGAGCGCTTCATCCGAGAAAACAATTGCTTCGTCTGCTAATGCATTTTCTGAAAAGGTGGCGAAGGGTTCAAATATTGCTACTGCATCAACACTTCCACTTGCTAGTGCTGCGGGCATGTCGCCTGGTTTAACCTCTACCAATTCTACGTCTTTGATATTGTATTTTTTTAAAAAATTGTATGTATAGAATTCAGGCCCGCCCCCAAAAGACGTAGCCAGTTTTCTTTTTTTATTGTTAAAATAGCCTTCAGGATCTTCAAGGTTTCCATCCCTCCTTGCCACAACAACTATGTTGCCTATTGTACGATTAACAAGCTGAGTAATCACATAGAATTCATTTCCCTGGTAAGCCGAATACATTACAGGAACCTCTCCGCTTGCAGTCAAATCAAGACTGTTGGATAGAAATGCCTGTAATGCAAATTTTCCTGCTGTGAATTCAACAAACTCGACTACCAATCCTTCTTCCTCAAAGTATCCTTTGTCTCGTGCGACCATGAGAAGCCCGTTTATTGCACCAAGTGGTAGGCCAATAGTAATCGCCCCTTGGGTTGGATTAGGACTGAAGATTGCCCTTCCTGTTATCCCATCCCCAATAAATACAGTTGCTAGAATTATTGTTAGAATTACTATCCCAGGTAAGATTTTATTGTGCATATTAGTTCACCTCTTGAGTGTATCTTCGGGAAGTGGGTCTTTAATAAATAGGTCGTCCAATAGTTGGACTACTTTTATATTAGAAATCCTTAATTCATTCAAACGAAGATGGACACATCAATCCTCGAAAAGATCGGTCTCAGCAAAGCAGAGATCCAGGTATACATAACTTTACTAGAGATTGGTTCGACCCCATCTGCCCGCATCATAAGTGAAACAGGATTCAGAAAATCCACAGTCTATGATAGCATAAGGAGATTACAGGAGAAGGGCCTTGTATCATCCATCACAAGAGATTCCAAGAAACGTTTTGAGGCAACCGACCCAGACCGATTGATAGAATTCCTCCATGACAAAAAAAGACTGCTTGATGACTACGAGGAGGAAGTCAACGACTTGGTACCAAAACTTAAAAAAGGTTTTACAACACTTAAACCTCAGGCTGAGGCTCATGTGCTAGTAGGCGTGGAGGGATTCAAGACAATGAGGAGAGACTCGATAAGAAACGCTGAAAAGGATATCCTTATTCTCGGGGGAATAGCGCGGGAGATGGACGTTATGCCAAAGTTCTACGAAAACTGGACAAAAAGCCGACAACTTAAAAAAATCGAACAGAGAGTACTTATCAAAGAAAGTGTAAGAAAAAAGGTATTAAAAAATCTTGAGCAGTATAAATTCAAAGCCCGTTTCCTCCCCGAAGAATTCGAGAGCCCCGCCGTCGTAAACATCTACGGCGACCGCGTCGTAGACACGCTATGGAAAGGAAACCACCCCATCTGCTTCGTGCTAATAAACGCAGACATCGCAGACAGCTACCGAAAATACTTCAACTACCTCTGGAAAAGAGCGAAAAAATAAATTATTCCTTGATGAACTCTTTCTTCCTTCGTTTTTCGTGGTAGGCTTTTGAGTATCTGTGTGCTTCGTTTCTTATCTCTTGTAGGAGTAAGAGTCCTGGATTGTTTTTGGGTAGTTTGAAGGGATTTTGTTTTTTGGGGAGGAATAATTCCTCCTCCCGTTTCGCGAGAGCAACAACAGGTATGCCTGCGGGGATATGGGGGAGGCAGGTGTTGAGTTGAGGTTTTCCGCCGTCGAGGAGGACGAGGTCGGGGAACTTCCACTCAGGATGATTGAATCGTCTCTGAATGACTTCGGCCATGTTGTGGGGGTCGTCTTGTTCGTTCTTCCAACGGATCCTGAACCGGCGGTACTCGTTTTTGTCGGGAGCCTCGTTGGTGAAGACCACCATTCCTCCAACAGCTGCTTTTACTCCGAGGTTGCTGATATCATATCCTTCGATTTTTTGAGGAACAGAAGATAAGCCTATGGCCTTTCTTAGTTCTTCTCCTCTCGATTCCCTTCCTTCCTCCAACCCCTCTTGTGTCAGATAATGGATGCTTTGTTCGACCGCCATCTGGGCTAGCTTGTGTTTTTGGCCGCGGGAGGCGCGGGTGATAGAGACTTTGTTTCCCCGGATATCTGTGAGTTTTCCTTCTAGGAGAAGTTTATCTTCGGGTTCGGCTGAAGTATAAATTAGTTTTGGTATCGTGTCTTCGGCTGCGTAAGTTTGGTTGATAAAAGATTTCAAGGCTTCCTCAGGGACATCCAATCGTTCTCCTTTCAAGGGAAATGTGAGGACGGCGACGACGTGGTGGTTTCGAACCTTCATCTGGCTGATGGCTGCCTTTTCAAGATGTGTTGCATAACCTAAGACGTCCATGTCAGGGATACTGGCTCCCGCAAGATCTTGTGGTTCAGCAAATGCTACTAGTGCGTCGAGTATTTTCTTTAACTCTGAAGCCCGTTCATAATTCATTTTT
>JBDREA010000079.1:0-14172 GCA_043820265.1 Candidatus Altarchaeota archaeon
ACAGCCAGTATAATCGTAGCATTTGTATCCTGGACTACACGAAATCTCCGAGCCCCATTCCCCCAGCCACCCTTTCTTTTAGGAAGTTAATCTATAAAAATAGTGTATTCTTCCTTTAAATACTTTATAGTTTTGTTGAGTGAATTCTATTGCCTATTTTATTGTCATAGAATAGTGGGTAAATTTTTTGGATAGGGTGGTTGATTAGCTCTTTTTTGAAAGTTTTTCTACTCTTTCTAGGAACTCTCTTCTAAGCCTTTCACCTGAGGGTTCTCCTTTGAAGAGGTCGGTTTTGGCAGCGATTGCGAGTTTGGCGGCGAAGGTCCTTGAAATCTTTCCCCGCAGATGTTTTGGGGCGTTCCTAATCTCTGGCAGCGCGAATATGAGGCCGTGTTTTGGAGGATTCTTTTTTGTCTTAAGAAATCTGAAGAAGGCGTCTTCTGCGCCAAGTATCTGTATGGTTCCTGCGGGAAGGATGGCAAGCCTTTTTAGGCTGCCTGCCTTGGCTATCAGCCTCGCCCCAAGAAGTGGGCCAGCAAGAATCGCTGTGTTCGGGGCGATTTCGGCCATCTTTTTTCCGACGTAATCCTCTAATCCCTTTTGTGCTTCAAGAATCTTAAGGGCTGGTGCGTTGAAGGCCTGGATAGCGGAGATGTCTTCGGAGGATAATGATGCCCCCAGCGATGTTTTAGCTGCAGCAACTATCTTTTCAGCGAATTTTGGTTCCAAGTTGAGCTTCCCTATTTGAAACCCGCTTCTTTCACCTATCTCAGAAAGAAACGACACATAGGTCTCATGATTTGAGACTAGATGGTCGAGTTCCGGGAAATGCAGACTGTACCACTCCCTTGCCCTCTCAACAATTCGGTTGAAGAGGAATTCCAGATCGTCAATCGAAGACACCGCCTGAACGATTAGTTGGTCTGGGTCGACGTCAGCGAGTTTTTCCGCTGTCAATAATTCGTTGACTTCGGCTGTGAGTGAAATAAGCTCCTTTTTTGAAATACCCAAATCCCTGGCGAAAACGCCGGAGTCGGTGAATTCCTTATCCTCTTTGAATGTCAGGGGAAGGTCTGTGCGCCTGAATCTTTCAGGCCTAAGTACATATACCTCCTTGTCTTTGCCTTTCAAAAGAAGGGACAAAACCTCCTCTTCCTCCGGGCACAGCAAGTCCTTGGTGGTGGATAGTCGACGAGCAATTTCTGCGGGTTGTCTGGGAAAAAGTCTCTTCTCTATGGTCTTGCCGTCTCTTAGAGCAAAGACCCCCAAAACATTGGTTACAAGCCGGATCATGATAGATACCCTATTTACTAGCAAGAAATACAATTCAATACTTAATAAATAAGTGCTCATCCACTTTGATAATCGGTTCCTTTTTCAATGCCTCCACCTCATAGGAATAATGGTAGCCGACGCCGCAGCGATAGGCTTTTTTTCCGACACAACTTATGATGTGGGATCCGTCGCTGTAGTTATATCCCGTTTTGCCTCCTTGGATTGTGGGTTCGATGAACCTCCAGCCTTTGATGTCTGCGTCATAGTACTCGCTCCAGGCGTGGCCGGAAAGCTCTGAGCCGTTCATCAAGTACCCAGTTACTCTTCTAGCTGGCACCCCGATGCATCTGAAAAAGGAATTGAACAGGTCGGCGTGTTCATCGCAGGCGCCTATCCTGTTTTTAAAGCTGTAGTCTGAACCGAGTTCTTCTCTGTTGAATGTGTATTTGATGTTCTCTGTAATCCAAGAAAAGAAATTCTCCGCACTTTCTTGCCCAGATGAACTTTCGCTGCGGAGCTCTCTTGCTTTTTCACATATCTCTTTCGTTAACTGAGTATATTCATCACCCTCAAGATAATCGTCGAAGAAGGCCGGATGACTATCTGATACCAGGTGTTTTCCACGATTTATTTTTACCTCTTGTATTATTCGGATCTCCTTAACCTGACCTGGTTTAAGGGGGAATGTGTATTGATAGAATTGGTTTCCTTCCACGTCTTTGACCTTATGAGCTGGTTCTATCGAAAATTCAATGTTTAATATTTCCTGGTAGGGAGGATAAGGGATTGCTGAAGGAGTTACATTCGCTGTCAAGTCGACGGAAATGTCTCCTTTGTTGTGAAAAGAGATTATTTTTATCAGTTCGACTTGTCGGCTGCATGGTTCAATACAGATCCCTCCGCAGTCTATTCCCGATTCTTGGGCATCTAACGCACCATTTGAACATCCCAGGTTTTTTTTGTTCAGGAATTCAACTTTCAAATTGAAACTCCGGACAAACTTGCCGTCGGCATCAATAGCCTCTTCTTGCAGGCTATTGGCGTTTAGACGATATCTCTCCCTCTGGTTTTCAGTGTACAAAATCATGTTTTCGATAGAAGAGATGTATAGCTTGAGGTTTTCTAAGAAATGAGAGTGCATGTCTTCGAATCCCTTAGGTATGCCTATTTGTCTTGCTTGATCTTCGATTTTCCCCATCCGATCCTTTACGGATTTGGCTTTTGTACCAAGTTGTATTAGGTCATGGTTTTCGTTGAATTTTTCTATTGCAGAAGAGTATTCCTCGGCCAGTCCATGGTATTTTTCTCTGAGATCCTGTATTTCTCCAAAGTATTGCTCAGCTAAAACATCGCATGTTTTCTCGCATGGCCCAGCGCAATCCACCCCTCCTTCGCCGAAATTTTTAATGCCGTCATCACAGCTTTCACAGGCATTCTCACATGGTCCCCCGCAGTCAACCCCGATTTCGCCCTGGTTTTTTATGAGGTCGTTGCAGGTCGGAAAGCAATCTTGGGGACAAGACATCTGGCCCTCCTGTTCTTCGCAGATGTTGTTGCCACAGCAATCTCTACGGTCTTTTCTTGCGCATTCTCCATCAAAACAAGTCAGATGAATGCATCCACCTTCTTCCCCCATACAACCTTTTTGTGGTCCCTCCAGGGGTGTATAAAGACATCCTTCGATGTCTTTTCGACAATCGTCTATTGTGCAGGGATTATTGTCGTCGCAGATTTTGCCGCAGTCTCGGACTTCAACGCACCCTGAAAATGAGACGATGAGAATAGCGGAAAAAACCGATAGAAAAACTGTTTTACTGTTCATGACTGTCAACAACCACCAGTCATAGACTAGTGGAATCGCATTGTTTCAGACGCTGCCTAATCCCCTGCTCTTTTTTTCTTTGGGCTTTGTTATCTTTGGGAGACCCAGTGGTTTGAAGCCTTTGACCCGGTTTTTCCGTTTAGCTCCAATAACGATTATAACAGAAATCCCAACTATTATTAGTACAAGCAAAAACAAGACAAAAAGTATAAGCCACCAATAATTGCTTTCAGCGTATTCTTCCTGGACCCCTTCCCCCCCATAAACCTCGTCTTTTACTTTTATCTGATAGACCCCTTCAATCGAGACCTCAAAGTCATATTTGCCTTCTTCGTCGGTCGTCACATTGATTTCTCTATCTTCCGGAGTGATAACGACCAATGACAGGTTTCCGAGGGGATCATCGTCATAGAACGTTCTGATATGCAAAATGGTACCCTCAAATTCCGCTGTTATCTCTGCGATCTTGGGGGTTACAAGAAACAAGGCTTCTGTATCCTTGTATTCAGAAGCTGAGGCCTTTATCTTATATGAGCCCTTTTTCTCTGGAACAAAGCTAATTTTCGGGCCGGATGCCTTATATACGGATTCATCCAAATCGTCCATTATTTCAATTGACGAGCTCACTTCATTTCCGCTTTCCAAATCCAAGACTGTGGCAGTGATGTTTTCTCCGACAGCAACCTCGCTTGGGGTGAGAATCAATTCCATGAAACCTAAAGGAGAGAAGTTGGTCGACGAAGGGTTGTAATCCGACTTGGAAACCGAAACCGTGTACTTCCCCTTTTTGGATGCTTTAAAGGAATATCTCCCATTGGCGTCTGATGTACCGGAAACGCTTAGGGGTCCGCTAACGGAAACTGACGCCCCAGATAAGAGAGTATTGTCTGAACCCCTTACTTCGACTGTGACTTCATCGCCAACCTCGGGTTCTTCGGGTGAAATCTTAACCTTAAAATCTAGAAGCGTCTTCACCACGGAAAATGTAGTCCTTGCCTCGTTGTAACCTGATTTTTCGGCTACTACTTCATATGTTCCAGCCTGATCAGGCGTGTAGCTTGTAACACCGTTTGAGCCCGTAAGCTGGGATTTCTCTGTTCCGTCTGGGAGGATGAACTTTAACGTAGCACTTGCTACAGGTTTGCCCCCTGAAGTGACTGTAATAGAAGCTGGGGATCCAGTATTTGGGCTAGCAGGAGAAATGCTTACCTGCATTGCCGGAAGATCAGATACCGTGAATGTCATTATGGCATCATCGAACTCCTCAATTGACACAGCGAAAGAGAACGTGCCCGCTTGATTGACCGTAAATCTGGCGTATCCGTCCGTGTCCGTGGTAGACTTGATTTTTTCCTTGTTTACGTTTGCAACGACCAACGCATGCCTGAGTGGGTTTCCATTCTGGTCTTGGACCCTCACCTGGAATTGTTCCCCGACCTTCGGGTTTGACGGAAAGGGCCCTTCGATGCTCATTGTGCGGCTGACTTCGAATGTCTTTGTCTCCTTGCAGTAACCGCTTGTGTATACGTCTACCTGGTAAATCCCGTTTGGGTCGTCTTTGAATGAGCTGATGTCTTCGATTGTGAACTTGTATTCCCCGTCGTTGTTTGTGTCGTCTTCGTCTCTTTCGTCGTCGAAGTCCCATTCGTCGTTTGAACCGAACTGGGTCACGACCACGTTGACTTTGTCGGGTTCGCCTGTCTTGTCCTCCACATATACCGTTATTTCATCGTTTTCTCCGGGACTTTCCGGCTTTACTGTAAAGGTGTCGAAGTCGTAGCCGTCTATCGTGAGCTGGTCTTCGTCTTCTTCTTCCGAGACATCTCCGCCGACAACGACGCGTATGTCATGCCCTCCGCAATCGTAACCTAGAAGCATCTCCTTCCATATGTTGTCGTTTTTTACATCGAAGGTGCTGGAGCTGACTGTGAACCAAGTGTCGTTGTCTTCTTCGACGTCGACTCTCACAGTGTCGTCGTGGACTAAGATGTCTTCATAGTATATCTCAATATCTACATCCACGTTTGAAACAGTTGTATCGGGATTCTCTAGGGTTATATTGACTTCAAACTGGTCTCCGACGTCTATGCTGTCATCTATCAACCGGATATTCACACCTGATAATTCAATATCTGCCCCAGATACGGATTGGGGCATCGGGAGCACTAGCAAAAGTAACAACAAGGTTAAACAGGCAGCTTTTTTATTCATTTTCATAGTGTGAGGTATAGACTAGACAATACTCTTAAATATATTTGAGGACACAAAAGTTTGTCTAATAAGTTGTGTCCTCAACTATATACCCTTTAGCATTAAAAACTCTTAACCTAAAAAATCGGTTTAGAGTTGCTTATGGGTTTAGAGTTTGCTCAGGCGCGTTGTCTTAGCGGGCCCACCTAACTTCTTATAGTAGGTCATGTACACTACTGCAATGGCAACCGACAGGATAAGCATCATCAATCCAAGCACAACAAGGATTAACCATGCATAATTGAATTCGGAATTTTCTATTTCTACTTCTGAAGCTTCGAAATCAGGGTTATCCACAGATATCTGGTAGAGGCCGGATTCAATAGCACTCACTGATGCAACTCCACCCTCACCTGTCGTGAGTCCGATTACTTCACCTTCAGGCAAGGTCACCTTAAGATCTAACCCAGATACTTCTTCCCCTAGGCTTAGGACTCTGATTTCAAGCTTACCTTCGACGAATTCTGATAGTATCTCAATAGGCCTTGGTTTAACAACCAAAGTCTCTTGGGCAGAGGCGAATCCTTCAGTCTGAGCTTGAATGATATACTCTCCTGGTGTCTGGGGTGTAAAAGTCAGTTGTTCGCCTGAACCTTTTTCCACGACCTCTCCTTTGCGGGTTACACTAAAGAGAACATCTACCTCATGGCCTAAACTGTCCAAGGCAGTGACGGTCACCTCTTTTCCAGCAGACAATTCCTTTTCTGACAAGTGCAGCGTCAGCTTGCCTTGCAGATTCAATGTCTCAGTGCCTGTCGAAAATCCGTCTTTTGAAGCGGTTATTTCATATGACCCGGGTTTTTCAATTCTGAAGCTGTATTCCCCTTCCTCATCGGTCACACCATAGGTTGAAATAGCCCCGGTTACAACCACCTTCACTTCCGAGACGGCATTTCCGCTGCCATCTGTCGTTTTCACTGTGACTTCCTCGTTTAATGCAGGGAGATTAGGTAAGGTTTGAACATTTAATTCCTCTTTTTGCTCAAAGACTTCGATTACCGCGTTTGCTGTCTTATACCCATTTTTTCCGACTTCGACGAGATATTTCCCAACAGCTGAGACTACAAAAGAGGTCGTTCCCTGACTATTCGTCTTTAAAAGCAAGACTGTCTTGTCTGGTAGAGTCAGAGAAATTTCTGCATTTTGCAATGGATTTCCCTCGGAGGTCGTCTTTAGCTCAACCTTTTCCCCGAGCTTCGGATTTTTTGGGCTCAAAGAGATCTGAGGCATGTTTCGTGCTTCAATGTTCACTGACTTGATAATTTCTTCTAGCCCGGTTCCTGAAAAGACTAACTCATACTTGCCCGGATTATCAATATTGAATTTCACATAACCGTCCGAGTCGGTGTACTCCCTTATAATCTGTCCGTCAAAATTAAGTGAGGCCAGAACCCGCCTCACGCCTTTGCCGTTGGAGTTCACGGCCCGAAATGAGAATTCCTCCCCCATCTGGGGGTTTGTGGGTATAGGACCCTCAAGTTGGATGCTGTCTCCAACTTCGATTAGGAAAGTCTGCTTGCAGAATTCCTTCTTGTATACGTCTATCTGATATATTCCATCTGGTTCGTCATCGAATTTGGCCTCGCCTTCTATCTCGAATTCAAAATCTCCGTCGCTGTCTGTGTACTTGCTGATGTATTCGTCGCTTAGGTCCCATTCCCCGTCCGAGTCCAATTGTGTGACCTTGACGTTGATGTTTTTAAGTTCATCACCATCTTCATCCTCCACGTGAACCGTTATCTTTTCGTCTGGTGAGGGTCGCTCAGGATCAACTGTGACCTCCAGATCGCCTCCTTCGATTTCGAGTTCGTCTGTGTCCTCTTCTTCTGACACATCGCCTGAAACGATGACTTTTATCGTAAAAGTTCCACACGCATAATCCATGAGATTTTTCGTCCAGATGTCTTCGTCATCGACTTCGAAATTATTTGATTTCAGCGTGAATTCGTAGTCGTCGCCTTCGTTAAGATCAATGTCTTCAACGGTTCCTTCGTGCACGAGGACGTCGTCGATGTAAACTTCTACGTCTACGTCTGCGTTGCTTTCATCATTTTCGGGGTCCTGTAATGTAACCTCGATTTGGAAGTCTTTTCCGACGTCTATGTTGTCATCGTCTATTTTGACTTTGATTCCGTCCTGTAGTTCAACTTCGCTGACAACTGTTTGAGCGGATGCGGTTATGAGGCATACAAGTAGCAGTACCCCAAGAGCGGCCTTAAACTTGTTCATTTTTTTATCCTCCAAAATTTATAAGGCTTCTTTTCTTCCAGATCGACCATGCCTTTGGAATGGGCGACCATCAAGTACTTCGAAACGGTCGTCGGCGAGCGGCCGAGGAACTCGGCGATTTCGGCGGTACAGATTCCTTCATTTGATTTTATCAATTCAACAATGTCCTCTTCGATGGAGTTGGCTTGCATTTTTTTCTTCCTCCCCCACACAAAAAATTTGCCGCAAAAGCCAGCAAAAATGGCCTACGAAAGAACACATCAACTTAATCCAACAAACCCCACATAGAACACAGACACTCCCAAAACCGCACACTCCCCATGCGGCTTTAAATAATTGATTATCGTGATTTAAAAAGCTATCGGTTCACGTTAATGAATTAAACTGAGGCAGGGTTTAATCGACTTAAAGAACAAATTCGCTGAAAAAAAGTCATGAAATTCAGTTTCTACCCAGTCGCCCGCGTCTTTTGGTCTTAGGGTCAAATGCACTTTTAGGTTTAGGACCACTGTAGGTTTCTTTGTCTAAGAACTTATGCTTTTGCTTTTTATGTAGGACCACAGAAAGACCCAACAAGACCGCGGCAAATAGTATTATGACAAGATAGGCTGAAAAAATGATCAGATAGTCCCTCTCTTTATACACTTCACCTGCCGCCACCTTCTGCTCAAACTCGGCATTTTCCCCTTCAGAATTCAGAAAAAATAGGTATCTTCCATCCTCGTCGATAAGATAAATCACTCGCCCATCCTGATTAGTAGTTAACTTAGACTCTTTACCTTGGGGAGTCGACACCCCGACTTTAAGATCAGATAACGGATTCCCGTTGGATTGCACCTCCAATATTATCCTTTTATCGGATATGGAAAAATTTGCGCTTAGAGGATGCGGCCTGACTTTAAATTCCTCGGTTGATGAAACATGATCAGGCTTGGTAGCCCGTAACCGGTAGACACCCACAGTTTTGGCCTCGTATTCAATGCTTTCCTCAACAGAAACCGATTCAGAACTTGAGTCGGGTAAGGTGATCTCCAAATCGGCCCCCCCAGAAACGCTTATGTGCACTATATCACCTAACTCGACTTCACGGGAGCTTAAATCAAGGCTGAGTAAGCCGAAGGGCGTGAGCTTCAATGTGTTATCCCAATAATCAGCCTTTGAGACAACTACGTCATATTCCAGTCTGTCCTCAAACACAACCGAAGCCTCTCCTTCAGCGGAAGTTTGAGTCGAATAATCCGCTTGACTAACCTCTACTTTAGCGTTCGACACCGGCTTTCCAAGCTGGTCTTGCACCTTAAAAGTGATTCTTTGACCAATCAACGGATTTTCTGGTGAAACCTTCACGGTGAACGAATTCTTCACTTCAAAGTCCTTGGTAACCGAACTAAACCTGCTTTTATCAACGGAAATGGAGTATTTTCCAACATCTGAGGCTTCGGTATAATAAACTTGACCGCTCTCAGAAGATACAAACGACTTCACAGACCCATCAGGTTTTGTGACAACGAGTTTCGCCCCTTCAATGGGCACTCCCCTGGATGAAAGCTTAAAGACGACCTGTTTTTTCGCCACCATCTTCTCCGGCGTCACCTCAAGTTCCAAGGGGGGCCTTTCAGATACAGTAAAACTTATGTTTTGACCCCAGAACTTCGTGCTCAACTCGCCGATTACGATGGTATACTCCCCAGGAGTGTCTAATGTGAAATTGGCTCCTCCTTCCCGGTTCTCGCAAGTCACGCATATATCCCCACTGCTATCTGCCACTTTAACACCAACCCCTGGAGGTACGCCGATCGTTATCAGTTCTCCCACGACAGGAAAGGCTGGAAATGGCCCGGACACCATAATGGGCGATTTAGCAAAGAAGTTGACATCCCCGCAATATCTGGTGTCCTCTATTTTCAACCTATAGCGCCCCCGCTTATCTGGCGTAAACGTATAGCTTCCCCCAGAACCAGACGAGGCGCTTTCGACCTCCTCGATGTTGTTGTAGATTATAGTGAATTTGATACCTGAAACCGGACTCCCGCCATCATAAAAGGTTATCCTAACGGGGTCGTTGTTTTCTGGCATTTCTGGAGTAAACCTGATTTCCGGCAGGTTCCCAACGCTGAAATCGACCGACTTAGAATCAGTTACCCGGTCTGCCCTGAGAAGCTCTACTTTAAGTTCGTGCTCGCCACAACCAAGGGGTTCTTCCCTTTCCCCCAGCCATTCCTTTGTGACCTTTTTCTCGTCGTCGTCAGGATCGCCGCACCCTGGATTAAGTGTCTCGTACTCTTCGTCGTCAATATAAAGCACAAGCTGAGTCCCGCATGTGTCACCTGATAACATGATGTCGAAGTCGAAGTCCTTTACCTGATAAATCCCCTCCTTTTTACTGAGAGTCACAGGCTTTCCGTTATTGACTTCAATGTCTCTTATTGAGACGGCGCCTGCTAGCCCTGAAAGAAATAACAATAACAACACCACCCCCAAGATGATTTTTTTATGCATCACGACACCTGGGTAAATTATGTCTACAACCATATAAAAACATCATTTATTGTCGGATTCAGATGTATTTGAAAAATAGACCATTTGATACACGGTTTCCTTTTTTTTCGTGTATTTCTTCAATAAAGCTTCCCCTGTGAATCCGAGCTTTCGAAAGAATTCCTTGGCTCTCTCGTTGCCTTCCTTAACTCTCACAACCAACCTGTGAATACCTTGTTCGGATAGAAACTCGATTGCCTCGGATGCGAGTCTTGAACCTACTCCCTTGCTTTCGAATGGGGGGTCAATCCCTATGGGTCCAAGCTCCGCCCGTCCTACCGAGAGATAATATAGGATTCCTGCAAATCCCACAACACTGCCCTGACAAACCGCCACATACAATCTAAAATCAGGTCTTTTTGAGATTTCAGCAAGAAAATCCGCTGTTATCTCAACCTCCTCAAACCATTGTTTACAGGCTGAATGGATATTTATGATAGCTTCTTCGTCCCCTGGGGCGAAGTCCCTTACTATGACAATTTCTTTTTGCTCTTCCATGCCTGTTCAATAGTTATAATACTGCATTCAAGTATTATATTTTATACAAAGGATTTAGAATGGATCGAAAGATTATAATACTCATAGGGGACGGTATGGGAGATTATCCCTCAAAGGAACTAGACGGATTAACGCCTCTAGCTTCAGCAAATACACCATATATGGATGAAGTGGCTAAACTGGGAACCTGTGGAACCCTTAAAACTCTGGGTGATGGAATGCCTCTGGGCTCAGACATTGCGTGTATGAATCTGCTGGGTTACGACCCAATAAAGTATTATCCTGGAGGAAGGGGGCCCTTTGAGGCTGAAGCTTTAGGGCTTGAAATGGATGAAGGGGATCTTATTTTCCGCGCTAATTTGGTATGTAGCTCAGACTCGAAGATGATGGACCACAGTGCAGGCCACATCACAACCGAAGAGGCAGAAGAACTTATCAAAGCAGTTGAATCGGAATTGGGTACATCTGAGATCTCTTTTCATCCGGGAGTAAGTTACCGCCACATATGCAGGATAACGGATTCAGAAATCCAGCCTGAAGAATTAACCTGCACTCCACCACACGACATTCTGAGAAGAGAATTAAGCGAGTACTGGATAAAAGGAAAAACGGATAAGGCAAAATCCCTAAGCCAAAAACTCAACAGGTTAATGGAGAAGTCTCAGGAAGTTCTCGAATCTCATCCCATAAACAGGAAGAGGATGATGGACGGCCTGCCTTCCGCCAATATGATCTGGCTTTGGGGTCAGGGGAAAAAACCTGTTCTCCCCTCATTTGCAGAAAAGTATGGATTAAAGGGATCGATGATTTCTGCAGTAGACCTCGTAAAGGGCATGGCGTCGCTGGTCGGCTTAAAGGCAATCCACGTCGAGGGCGCCACAGGATACCTTGACACAAACTTCAAGGGCAAAGTCGAAGCCGCATTAGATTCCCTTAAGAAAAAAGACTTTGTCTATGTGCATGTCGAAGCGCCCGACGAAGCCTCCCATGAGGGGAGCCTTAAAAAGAAGATAGAGGCCATCGAGTTGTTCGACAAAAAGATTGTTAGGCCCATTCTTTCCGGTTTAAGGAAGGAAGGCTACATCTTCAATCTGGCAGTGCTTTGCGACCACTACACGCCAATATCTGTGAGAACCCATACATCGGATCCTGTACCATTTGCCGTATATAAGAGCGACCAGAAAGGAGACGAGGTAAAGGCTTTTTCAGAGAAGGATGCATCAAACGGAGGCTTCGGTGAAAGGGCCGGCCTTGAATTCATGAAATTGCTCCTAAAATAATAATGCTTTTTATCTTTTTAGTCAAATAGGTTGCCGTTATGTTAGTCTTTTCCGGATTGAGCTCAGGGGAACTCGCAGCAAAAGTCATAAATAAAGGCGGCTTCTTTGAGGGGCCGATTGAAAGAAACGTTTTCCCAGACGGCGAGCTTTATCTAAGGATCGGAACAGATATAAAAGGAGATGAATGCACGGTTGTTTCCTCGATAAAATCAAACAACGACTTGGTTGACTTGCTGCTTCTACTTGATGCTTTAAGAGACCAGGGAGCCGGAAAGATCATCGCCGTCCTACCCTACCTCACCTACGCCCGCCAGGATAAAATCTTTGTCCAAGGCGAAGGCCAGAGCGCCAAGACGGTTGTCAAGCTCATCAGCGGTTTAGCCGATGAAATATGGACTATGAACTGCCATTTCCTTGACACAGAAGGTGAAGGAGAATTCAAAGGATACAAAATAAAAAACCTGGACGGATTTCCGCTTTTAGGGAAATACTTCACAGAAAAATTGGATGATCCAGTCCTCATCGCACCGGACAAGGGGAGCCTTGAATACGCCAAGCGGGCTGCAAATATCATAGGCTGCGAATTCGACTTCCTCTCAAAGAAGAGGATTTCCTCCAAGGCTGTCGAATACGAAAAAAAAGAGCTGGATGTGGCAAAAAAAGACGTCTTGATACTAGACGACATCATCTCGACTGGTGGGACGATAATATCTGCCGCGAACTTCATCAGAAAATACAATCCAGCATCCATCAACGTGGGATGCGTCCACGGAGTATTTGCCACTGGGACGAGGGACCTGAAAAAGACGGTCGACCGGCTGATATGCACCGACACAATCCAAAGGCCCGAGAGCAAGGTCTCGGTCGCCGAACTGATAGCTGAAGAGTTAAGAAAGTGAAGGCTATTTCAAGCATAATTCTAGTAGCATTAATTGTATCAGCTTTAGGCTGCTTAAGTCAAACCCCCCAGCCGACTCCGAGCCCGCCGGCAGAAGTGTGTTTTTCAACCGGCGACTGCGTAACAGTTGAGATCGCAGACGAACCGGCTGAGACGAGCAGAGGACTGATGTTCAGGCAGAAACTCGGAGCGGACGAGGGAATGCTTTTCATATTCCCGTCTGAAGTCGTGCAAAAGTTCTGGATGAAAAACACGCTGATACCCCTTGACATGCTCTGGATAACAGAAAACGGAAAAATAATTTTTATCGAACACGACGTCCCACCCTGCAAGTCCGACCCCTGCCCCACCTATGGGCCAGACGAACCAGCCAAATACGTACTGGAAGTCAATGCAGGATACATAAAAGAACACGGACTAAAAGTGGGAGACACATTGAAACTGCCCTGAAATATTAAGAAAATATTCGATAGGGGCAGGTTTTTTCATCTTCCTGTTAATTTTTATGTATTGCGTGTGTATTACTTTTTATGGAGACTGTCAATATTCGGCTGCCGGAAGAGCAGCTTAGGATGATGGACAAAGAGGTCAAACGAAGGCATTTTCCCTCCCGCTCCGAGTACGTGAGGGAGGCTCTGAGAAGGATGAGGGAAGAAGCACTTGAACTCAGCGATGAGACAGTATCTGCAATAAAAACGGCCAGAAAGCAGAGGGGAGTTCCCGCAGAAAAAGTCTTCAGGGAACTTGGGATATGACATTCCAAATAGAAATCAAGCCTGAAGCCATCAAAGACCTCCAACGACTCGACCGAAAGATAATAAAACAAATCAAAGAAAAACTCGAACAGATCAAACCTAATCCAGCCCGCCACCTTAAATGGATTAACCGCTACAATGTATTCTGCCTTAGAGTAGGCGACCACCGAATCTTCATCGACCTAGACGCAAACAAAAAATTGATTTCAATCCTAACAATCAGACACAGAAACAAAGCCTACAGAGGATGGAAATAAAAAAAGAAGACGCCCATAATCGACGAATCGAAAAAAGAGAAGTTTGTTTCGCTTTTCTGTTGTAAACACGAAACCTGGATTTCTCCCCCATATCCTTTTATTGCCTTCTTTTCTTATCGATAAACAATGAAACGGGGGGAAGAATCAGAATTCGTACCATTCTCAACCAAGAATACTAAAATCCTCTTAGAACTCGTTGCCAGAGAAAAATGGTTTGAATTCTTCAAAGAAATAAATATCCCCACAGCTGAGCTGTGGGGTATTCAGTGTGTTATGTAGTTGGTTATCGTAGTTTGTCCTGTTTTCTTCACACTGTGTTTTGTGCCGTGCGACATTCGGATGTAGTGTCTGACTGTCTTGCTGTTCACTG
>JBDREA010000080.1:0-6048 GCA_043820265.1 Candidatus Altarchaeota archaeon
GTCCCAGTCGGCGTAACCGGAGCCTCAAACGTCGTAAACATGCTCGCAGGATTCAACGGACTCATGAGCGGATTAGGCATTATAAGCTGCCTATCACTCACACTCGTTTCCTTATCTTTAGGCCAATACACTTCTGCCTACCTGCTTTTAACAATGGTGGGAGCGCAAGCAGCATTCCATCTATTCAACAGATACCCGGCAAAGGTCTTTCCGGGAGACACCGGAACACTCAGCCTTGGAGCGCTTATAACCGCAGCAATAGTGGTCGGAAACATCGAGTTCTGGGGAGTCCTCTTTCTCGGGGTCCACATCCTCAACGCAACGATGTCTCTTGGAAGCGTTGGGAGGTTCTTCGAAGAGAAGACGTTTCGAAAAGAAAAGTTCTCAGCACTGCACATCTGGGAGGATGGAAGGATCTCCTTTGACGTACTGGAAAAACCGATAACCTTATGCAAGACCTTTCTCTACAAACGACCCCAAATGGAATACGAACTAACAGGCAGGGTATGCACCCTTCACGCTCTTATATCTGTTATCTTCCTATTAGTATTTTACTTCACTACAATGTAGATGCACAATGGAATTGGACATAGAGCACGACGAAACAAAAAGGCTCCTGATAGTCAGCCCCCACACAGACGACGGAGAAATCTCCTGTGGAGGAACAATAGCAAGATTCGTTGAGGCAGGCTGGGACGTGCACTACATCGCACTCTCCGCATGTGAAAAATCGGTTAGGCTTTCTCTTCCAAAAGACACATTACGGATCGAGTGCCGCGATGCAACCCAAAGCCTGGGAATCCCAAAGGAGAACGTCAAGATCTATGAATTCGAAGTCCGAGACTTTCCAGACCAACGTCAGGACATACTTGAAACGTTTGTGAAGATTTGGGAGGAGAAGAAGCCAAACATAGTCATAGGACCCTCAAGCCACGACGTGCACCAGGACCACATCACGACCAGAAACGAGATCTTAAGGGCCTTTCGGCAGTGCACGATCCTCGGATTCGAGCTCCCCTGGGATTACATCTCCTTTGAGACACAGTGTTTTGTGCCTGTAACAAAGGATCACTTGGAAAAGAAGATGAAGGCGATGAAATGCTATAAGTCGCAGTCTCACCGGGGGGGATACATGAACGACGACTACATACTCGGTCTTGCCCGCACAAGGGGTTCCCAGATAAAGGCCGAATACGCCGAATGCTTTGAAGTCATCCGCTGGGTGATGCGCCGTGTCTAGTGTCTGGCTTGACATCATGACCACCAAGCAGGTGTGGTTTCTAGGAACACTAGCCGAATACCTAAACGACAAAGGCATCGAAACCTGGGTGACGATACGCCACTACCAGGAAAACACTGAAGTACTCGACAGAGCAATCGAATCAGGCCGTTTCTCTTTTTCATATGATAAAAGCGGAGTCCACGGAGGACAAAGCCTTAAGGGAAAATGGGAGTCCTACATCAAGCGCTGCGACTACCTCGCCAAAGGACTGAAAGAGCGCGACATCGGATGCGCATTTTCGCTGACAAGCCCCGAGATGGCCCGCGTCGCATACGGATTCCAAGTGCCTCACGTCACGACGAGCGACACCCCATTCGCTGACGCAGTAAATAGACTTACTCTTCCAATGTGCCAGAAGCTCGTCTTGTCGTGGCTCTTCAAGCCCGAAGAATTCACTAAGTACGCGATTGCAGAAGAAGACCTCGTCTACTTCAAGGGAATCGACGAAATCGCCTGGACCAAAGACTACGAACCTGATCCAAAGGTGCTCGACGAGATCGGGCTCAACCCAGACAAGCCGATCGTCGTCGTCAGGGCCCTGAGCCCGCACTTCGCAGTATTCGCCCACCTCTTTGACGAATTCGAGACAGGGATCGAGGGGATCATAAAGGAACTCCTCGAAAAGACTTCAGCGGACACTCAGATAGTCGCAATACCCCGCTACGGCGAACAAGGTCCCATCCTAAGAAAAGAATTCGGCGACAAGATAAAGGTCGTAGATCATACTGAAGGACCGAGCCTCACAAGCCAGGCCGACGTCTTAATCGCAGCAGGCGGCACAATGAACCGGGAAGCAGCGCTCCTCGGCACCTTCGCCATCACGATGGACCCAATGGCATACGACCTCGTCGGCGAAAAATGGCTCGCAAAAAAGGGATTACTGATGCCCACCCACGACCCAACCGAAGCAGCAGCCAAAGCGATCGAACTAATAGAAAACGAAGACCTAAGAAAACAAGTAAAAAAGAAAGCAGCCAAAGTCCGAAAACAACTAGAAGACCCGACGCCAGTATTCTACAAAGAAATAAAGAAATTTTTGGAACAATAGATTAATCCACCTTCCCCCATATTGTCCCTGTATCAATGTGTTTTTCTGGGATTCCTTCAACTGGTCTCATGTAATTTATCGTAACTTCGAGGTTGAATGGTTCTCCTGCTTTGAGGGTGTGGCAGTTTTCTCCTATTAACATCAAGTTATTTCCTGGTGTGATGCTGTTGTTTTTTGGGTCCTCCAAAACCAAGTGACAGTTTGACTCGCTAAGTTTCTCAACGGCTGATGCAGAAATAATATTGATTGTAGCCCCAGCACCATTAGTGAACACTAGATGGAAGCTCCCATCAGAATTTACAGATAAAGACATGAGCTGAGGTTTTATTCTTTCAAAATCCTGAGCGGAAGTACCGCCAGAATATGGATCCATAGTCAAGTAGTCCAATCCTATGAGTAAAACCGTTGCAATCACAATTATTGCCACAATCTTCTTTTCACTTTTAAACTTGAACAAAAGCATTCGATAGATTAGATAGGATAGAAGTATAAAGTAAACTATGGAGATTATGGCGATGGCATTGTCAGGAAACATACTCCCAGGTATAGAAAAAAACATCAAAGGTAGGACTAGTAGACCTATAAACAAAATCCAAAACCCCCCCAGAAGACTTGAGCGTGGATGCATCATAGCATAACCCATAAAACCATAGGCATACCAAAACATCGAAAAAAGACAGAAGAACACAACAAAAAACGAGAGGAAAGACGAAACCCATCCTTCCTTCTTTTTTGACTCCCCGACAATCGATTCATCTTTCATTTTCTTCATTCCACCGGCCCCCTTATTGTACCGCGTTCATTATAGATTTCCCCATTAGCTATTTGGTAGTCTATTTTCACATTCAGAGATACAGGGTCTCCTGGTTCTTCTTCCGTGAAGCAATCTGTTCCGATGACAAAGAAATTTTCTTCCGGCATTATTTGTTTTAAACTACCTTCCATAAGTTGTAGTTCGCATTCTCCCCCAAGATCTGTTGATGCAATACCACCAAGGAAGAAAATATTTTCTCCGGCCTTGTTCCTGAAAACAAATTTGCTTTCCCCATTTGAATTGAGAAGAATCCCTGCTAACACTGGATCTATGGTAGAGAATCCTTGAGAAGTTATTGCAACCTGATTGCCCTTAGAACCCATTATAAAATCTAAAGACAGCAATCCAAAAACAACCATAATCCCTATGGCATACACAAAGACATATTTCACGACCAATCTGAAATTAATAATGTCTTTAATCCTTTTCATTCCACCGGCCCCCTTATTGATCCTGATTGATTGTTTGGTGCCATTTTGTTCTTGTTATCCTTTTCATTAAATAAAGTAAAGAGGGGGATGGGTGTCCCCCCGTTGTTTATTATACTTCCGTTGTTTCTTCTGGTTTTTTTCTTGGTCTTCTTCGTTTTTTGATTTTTCCTGCCAGCCCGAGCATTGCTGCTCCGCCTGCTGCAATCAAGATCACTGGATTCACCCAGGTGTAGTCGAGTTCTTCTAGGTAGATGAATTCGTGAAAGCCGCTCATAAAGATGAGGGCTAATATTAGAAGGTAGATCGACCCGACTCCTGTTAGGAGGTTCTTTAGGTTTTTTAGGTGACTGCTTAACTCCTTGAGTTTAGCTGTCCTTTGTAGTTCTGTCGTAAGCAATTTGAATCCATAGATTGAAGCTGCCCCAAGGACTGCCGCTTCGATCAACCAGCCGCCGCCTACAAGGTTTACAGCCAGGCTTGCCGGCTTATACACTGTGTTCAGCGTATTTAGTGTGTAAACAGACATTGCTGAAAGAGTGAATACCCAACTGACAGGCGCTGCTACGATGCTTGTGATACTTCCTTTGACTTCGGCTTTCTTGTTGTGGTTGTCGACGTAGTAGAGGCATATTCCTCCAACGAGCAGATACATTGCTGCTTCGATAGCCCAGGCGTACCTGATGCGGTCCGGGTAGTCGAATTCATAGTTGGCTAATCCGTTCAGGTGGAAGTGTAATCCGAAGATTATTATCAGCTGGCTTGCGATGATGAATACGACCCCATAGACTGCGAGGATGTATAGTAAGTTAGAATCGATGTGACCCTTGATTCGCGCGCAGGCATCTGCGACGATTACAAGGCCCATTAATCCAATTACCACCCACCAGCTTCCGAAGTCAAAAGCCTTGTAGTATCCTCGGCTTCTGGAGGACCGATAGCTGGGATAACTTCTACTGGTCGTGGGATGGCGCTTGGTGTAGTCGTATTTTCCATCCCCAGAAATTGTTTCAACCGGTCCGCGAATCACCCCCCTATCTGTGTGGGTGGAAGTTGTCCTTCCGATCGTCAACTCATATTCGATTGACACATCCATGGAGATTGGATCACCGACTGGTCTACGTCCGCATGTATCGGCGTTTATCTCAAAGTTGTCTCCAGGAGAAACCTTCCTTGGCATAATAGCATTCACTATACAGCGTTTGTCTGTGTCCTGGTTGTAGACTACTGCTTTTTCGACGTCTATTGTAGTACCTGCCCCGTTTGTGAAGACTCCTCGGAATTCCTCACCTAATACAGTAGCTGCAAGCTGGGGTTTTACGCGACTAAAGCCGCTTGCTGTGACTGCTGTACCCCCCATGTTGAAGATTCCAAACTGCCACGTGACTAATCCAATGATTGAAAACAAAACGATCACTGGAATCAGTGTGCGAAATATTCCAGACGTATCCATCTTCGAAATTAATGACGTTTTCTTTGTTCCTTCCTCTTCGTCTTCGTAGTATTCTATCATTTTTTCACCTCCGAGAGTTTATCCACCCCACATGCAGTGTATGAAGTTTGTGGGTAGGGGGACTATCCGCATTCCTTTACCTTCTTCTTTTACGATTATGAAGTGTAGTTCAGGTTTTGGTTTACTGTGTGATTGTTTTGGTTTTGAAATCATATTTTTCACCTCGGAAAAACCTTTTAGGGTTTTCTTGTTAGGTTCCTTTCCCGAACGGTTTAAGAGAACAGAGCTGCACAATTTGTTAGTATATAAAAAGAAACCTTTGGACGGTTTGGACGGTCTTGGACAGTCAAAGAAACAAGGTTGCTGCTGTTTTGGGGGTTTTGTTTATTTCTTCACCCAGTCTGCGAGCTCGATTATGTTTGTTCTGCCAGCGTTCTTTATGAGGACGAGGTTTCGTGCGGAAAGGTTTTTCAGCTCATAAGAGAGGGTGCTCTTTGAGATGCCGGTTTCGTGAAATATCTCTATTTGCTTGGTTTTGCGGTCTTTTGATGCGAGTAGGAGGTCGATTATCTGGCGTTGGTTTTCGTTTAAGGTTTTGAGGATCCCGTCTAAGACTTCGTTTTTTTCGGCTTTGGATTCATCTTCCTCGGTTTTCGGTGTAGGAGTGCTTGCACTATCTGATGTGATCTTCGACTGCTCCAAGGCCAGTTCGAGTCTTTTGGTTTTTTCGTGTTCTTCAGTTAGCTTTTCTTCAAGAGCCTTACATCGCCTTTGGGCGTCGAGGTAGTTCTGATAGTAGAAGACCGGAAGAGTCGCTAGAACAAAGCCCAGAGTGAGAATGAGGGCTTGCAGTGGTTCCATGGTATCAAATTGTTTTTTGTTAAATAAATATCCCCACAGCTGAGCTGTGGGGTATTCAGTGTGTTATGTAGTTGGTTATCGTAGTTTGTCCTGTTTTCTTCACACTGTGTTTTGTGCCGTGCGACATTCGGATGTAGTGTCTGACTGTCTTGCTGTTCACTG